>JBDTSN010000112.1:0-6559 GCA_039931145.1 Burkholderiales bacterium
ACGCGCCGGCCGGCGTGCGCGCCGCCGCCGAAGATCTGGATCTGCGGCATCGGCAGCAGCGTCGCGTCGGCGCCGCCGAGGTATTCATACAGCGGCAGATCACGCGATGCCGCTGCCGCATGTGCGGCGGCCATCGAGACCGCGAGCGTCGCGTTCGCGCCGAGGCGCGTCTTGTTCGGCGTGCCGTCGAGTGCGATCAGACACGCGTCGAGCGCGGTTTGATCGTCCGCCGCCATGCCGCTCACTGCGCGCGCGATCTCGCCATTTACATGCGCCACCGCGAGCTGCACATCGAGCCCGCCGAACGCCGCGCCGCCATCGCGCAGCTCGAGCGCCTCGCGGGATCCCTTGCTCGCGCCGGACGGGACGATCGCGCGGCCGGTCGCGCCCCCCACGAGCTGCACTTCAGCCTCGACCGTCGGGCGCCCACGACTGTCCCACACGCGGCGCGCGTGAACGGCGTGGATTTCGGATTCGGATGTCATGCATCGATCTCCCTGCGCCATGCGGCGCTGACGTCGGTCAGCCGGCTCACCGGCGCCACAAGCATGCCGCGCGCAGCGCGGCGCACCACCTCGCGTTGCGCATCGGCCGTGATGTATTCGACCGGCGACTTGCCGTCGACTCGCGCCAGCAGCAGCCCCGGCAACAGCGCCGAGGCGCGGCGTTCGATCGCCGCGCGCGGCTCCCAATCGACACCTGCGAGGTAGACCTCGGTGAGTTCTTCGAAGCACGCCAGGAACGCATCGCTCGCAGCCGGACTCCACACGCACTTGAGCAGCAGGTGATTGGCGCAGAACGCGATGTCTAACGCCGGGTCGCCCCACCAGGCGCATTCGGCATCGAGCAACACGGGCCCGCGCGGGCCGACGAGGATGTTCTTCGGGCTCACGTCGCCGTGCACGAGCGCGAGCTTGTGCGCCTGCGTCTGCGCGACAAGCGCGTGCAGTGGCGCTGCCATGTCCGGATGCCGCCCGGCGGTCGCGAGCAAATAGGGTTCGAGCCGGATGTCGAAGAAGATTGTGTCGGTGTCGAACTGCGCCGCGAGTTCGGGGCGCGCCGCCGAATACGAATGGATGCGCGCAAGCATGTGGCCGACCGCGTGCGCTGTCGCTACGTCGGCGTGGCCATCACGCAGCAACGCCTTCCAACCCTTGTGATCGGCCGGCGGCAAGTAGCTCATCACGAGCACACCGAGTTCGGCATGTTGGCCGATCACTTTTGGCGTGCTACCGGGCGCCGCAGCAGCGGCAACCCGCATCCAGCGCGCCTCGTACAGGTTGCGCGAAATCGGCGCGCGCCAGTCTGCCGCGACACGCAGCTTCGCGAGCGCGCGCTTCGCGCAGACCGGGCCTTGCAGCGTGTTGTCGATGCGCCAGATGTCGGAAGACACACCGCCAGTGAGCGCAACGCCGACCAGTGGCACGCCGGCTTCGGCCAGCCCCAGCTCGCGCAGCGCCTGCGCGAATTCGGCCGGAACTGTTTGCGTGGCTTCAGTCATCACGAACGGGTTGCGCCGTCTTCAAGCGAACCGCCGCTGGTTCACGGCGCAACGCGCGCCGTCTCGGCAAGCTTGACGAGCGCGTGCAGCGCCTGGTTCACCGGCGTCGCGATGCCGAGCTCGGCGCCACGGCGTGCGACGAAGCCGTTCAGATGATCGATCTCGGTGGGCTTGCCGCGCGCCAGATCCTGCGCGGTGGACGACAACTGCGCCGGCATCGCGGCCGCAATGCGGTCCATGGCTTCGATCGATCTGGCAAGCGGCAGCGGGTGGCCGTCGGCCTCGGCAACGGCCAGCAACTCGTGCACCACCGCGAGCTGCGTCGTGCGGATATCGGGTACCGCCGCGAGCCGGCCATACGGCAGCTGCGCCAGTGCCGAGATTGCATTCAAGGCGCAATTGACGAGCAGCTTGCTCCATAACTCACCGACAACGTCGTTAGACACCCGAACCGGCACTTCGGCGGCGGCAAACAGATCGACCACCGCTTGCATGCGCGCGGCAAGCTTCTCGTCGATCGCTGACCGAGCGTCGCGCTGGCCGATCACCAGGTCGCCCCGACCGTGATGGGTGACGACGCCCGGCCCGGGCATCGCGACCGCAACGTAGACAACGGCGGGCAGCACGGTCTGACGGACATGGCGCGCAATCGCATCGGCGTTGTCGACCCCGTTTTGAAGGCTCAGAACGATCGCGTCGGCGCCGAGCAACGGTGCGATCTCACGCGCCACGGCGTCGGTGTCGGCGGACTTGACGCAGACGAGTACGAGGTCGGCCTCACGCACCGCATCGAGCGCGGTTGTCGCTGCGACGCGCACCGCTTCGACGCGACCCGCCCGATGCAGTTGCAAGCCGTCGCGCATGATCGCCTCCACGTGCGGCGCGCGGCCGATGAGCGTGACCTTGTGGCCACTGCGCGCGAGCATCGCGCCAAAAAAGCTGCCGACCGCGCCGGCACCGACGACGGCAGTTGATTGCAAGGACGACTTCATAACGAGAAAGCGCATTTGGCTGGGAGTGGCGACGGCGCCAGTATGCAATGGCCGCGCCGTGACGCCATCAACGGCGTCTGAACCCGGGTCGCATTGCGCCCCCACCCCAACCCTCCCCCAGCGGGCGAGGGGGCAAACATTCGACCGCATGAAGATCGGGCTTCGCGGTCACTGCCAACAGCACGCCGCATGAGCCGAGGGTGTATTGCTCTCTCTCCCTCTGGGAGAGGGTCGGGGTGAGGGCGCGCGGTGGCCGATGCCGTCACTTGCCAGTGTGCGCTGCGGCTCGGAGGCCGAGATTGCTCGGCGGGCCCGCCGCATTCCGCTTGAACGCCGGCCTCACTTGCAGTGCGCGCTCCGGCAAGCATGCCGGAGCCGCTCGACGGGCTCGCCGCAGGCGGCTCGAAATCCCCTCCTCACCCCCAGCCCTCTTCCAGAGGGAGAGGGAGCAAGCTTGATCAGGGCTTGAAGTCGCCGCCGAAGCCGATCACGAAGGCCTCGGGCTTCAGGTACTTGCGCAGGACGGAATTCACGCTGTCGAGAGTTGCCGCGGCGATCTGGTCGTCGACCTTTTGCGAGATGGCAAAGGTGCGGCCGAGGTAGAGGTTGTTGTTGAGCGCCGCGGCGAGCACCGAGTCCTGCGCACGCACGAGGCGCCGCGCGCTCAGCAAGCCTTTCTTCGACGCGTCGAGTTCGCTCTGCGTGAAACCGTCCTTCAGCGCGCGCGTCACTTCCTCGCGAAACGCGGCCTCGACGCGCGGCCGGTTCTGCGGCGCGAAGATCGCCCACGCCTGCCACATCGAGTTCGGCTCGTGGCTGCTCCAGTCCACCGCGGTGCCGACGTCGTAGGACAAGCCCTCCTTCTGGCGTATGCGATCCCACAAGCGCGAGTTGCCGCCCTGCCCCAGCATGCGATTGGCGAGCGTGAAGGTGGCGTAGTCCGGGTCGTTGTCGGAAAGCGGCAGCGCCAGCTGGACGAAGACCGTCGCGTTCTGCTTGTCAGGAGTCGAAATCAGGATGCGCTCGGGTGTCACGGCGACGAGCGGCGTCGGTACGCGCGCATACGGCGCCGAAGACGCCCAGTCGCCGAACGCCTTGTCGAGCGCCGTTTTCACCGCCGCCGCGTCCATCTCGCCGCTCGCGCTGAACTGGGCATGGTTCGCCCCATAGAAGCGTGCGTGGAAGGCACGCACCTCGTCGATCGTCACCGCCTTCGCGTCTTCGACGCGCTCGTCGAAGCTGCGCGCGTGGCGCACGTCGCCGCGTGGGTACGGGTCGTCGTGTCGCGCCAGCGCAGTCTGAACCAGCGCTGCGGGCTCCTTGCGCTGCGCCTCGATCGCGGCCAGCGTCTCGTGGCGCAACTCATCGAGGTCGGCAGCCGGGAAGCTCGCGCTGCGAAGGATGTCGCCGACGAGCACGATCACGGCCGGCAGGTTCTCGCGCGTCGTCGTGATCGCGACCGTCGCAGCGGTGTCACTCGCGCCGAAGCCCACGTCCGCCTGAAGCGCCTCGAAACGATCCTGGATCTGCTGGCGCGTCATCGTCGGCGTGCCGTGGTCGAGCAGCGCGGCGGTGAATTCGGGCACGTCCCCACTGCCGAACAGGCTCTTCTCGTCGCCATAGCGCAGCGTCAGGCGCGCCTTCACAGCCTCGCCGCGCGCGCCCTTGGGCAGCAACGCGACCTGCATGCCGCTCGGCAGCGCGAAGGTGATCGTTTGGGCATCGATGTTGGCCGGTGTCGGGTCGAAGGCGGCCGCCTGCGCCGTCGCCGCATCGCCCTTGTAGCCCTTCAGTTCAGCCTCGACGTCGATCCGCTTCGGCACCGGCGCACGCACCGGATTTTCGGTCGGCAGATAGGTGCCGACAACGCGGTTCGATGGCACGAGGTAGGCGACGGCGACGCGCTGCACGTCCTCGACCTTCAGGTCACGCACGCGGTCGCGCAGCAGGAAGAAAAGCCGCCAGTCGCCCTGGCCGACGGCGCTCGAGAGCGCAATGCCAACCGCTTCAGGATTCGTGAAGCGTCGCTTCCAGTCGTTCAGCCAGCGCACCTTCGCGCGCTCGAGCTCCTCGGCGGTCACGGGCCGGCTCTTGAAAGAACCGGTCGTATCGAGCAGCGCGCTGCGCGCCTTGTCGATGTCCTGCCCCGGGGCGAGCACGGCGCCGAACATCATGAAACCCGGGTCGGCCAAGTCCCACGCACCGCCCCAGATCGACGCCGCGAGCTGCGGCTTGACGAGAGCCGTATAGAGGCGCCCCGACGGCTCGTCGGCGAGGATCAGCGCGAGCGCCTCGGCGGCTGCGTAGTCCGGGTCACTCGCGGACGGCACATGAAAGCCCGCAAGCAGCAACGGAACGCCGCCACTGCGTTGCAGCGTGAAGCTGCGCTCGCCGTCCTGCACCGGATCGAGCGTGTAGAGCATCGGGAGCTTGCGCGTCGGCTTCGCAATCTTGCCGAACGCCTCCTGTACCCAGACGAGTGTCTGTGCGGGATCGAATTGCCCCGAGATCACGAGCGTCGCGTTGTCGGGCTGGTAGTACTCGCGGTAGAAGGCCTGCAGGCGCGGGATGTCGACGTTTTCAACGTCGCTGCGCGCACCGATCGTGTCCTTGCCGTAGTTGTGCCAGTCGAAGAGTTCACTCGACGCGCGCTGAATCATGATGCGTTGCGGGTTGTTCTCGCCGCGTTCCATCTCGTTTCTGACAACCGTCATTTCACTGTCGAGCGATTTGCGCGCGATGAAACTGTTGACCATCGCATCGGCCTGCCAGTCGAGGTACCACTTGAGGGTGTCGGCGTTCGCGGCGAAGCTTGCGAAGTAGTTCGTGCGGTCGTAGCTCGTCGAGCCGTTCGCGCGCAAGCCGCGTTTCGTGAACTCGCCGAGCATCGGCGTCGGGTAATTCGTCGAGCCCTGGAACATGAGATGTTCCAGCAGGTGCGCCATGCCGGTCTCGCCGTAGTTCTCGTAGCGCGACCCGACGTGATACGTCATGTTGACGGTCGTCGTCGGCTTCGAGTCATCGGGTACGAGCAGCACTTGCAAGCCATTCGCGAGGCGGTATTCGGTGATGCCCTCGACTGTCTGCACCGGCTGCAATGGCTGCAAAGGCTCACCCGGCGGCGTCGGTGCGGCTGTCGCTCCGAGCGAGATCGCGATGAAAAAAACGAAACTGAGGAGGCGGTACGACATGAACGGGCCCGTGGTGGAGTGCCGCAGTGTAGAGGCACCCTCCCCTGTCCAGTTCCCCGGAGCCGAGCCGCTTAACCCCCGCCTAATCCGCGGCCAATCGCCGCCCAATCGCCGGCCAATCCCCGCAGGCGCGCTCGGCAAAGCTCAGCGCGCGACGCTCTCGGACTCGACAATCAGATCGAGCACGTACACGTTGCCGCCACCCGCCTCGTTCTGGAAGCGCTTCAGACGCAGCACGTTGCGCATGCCCCGCTGGTGCGTGTAGCCCTCGATGCTTTCGTACAACGAGCGCCACGCGCCGGGCGAATTGACGGCCAGTCCCTTGTCGTCGAATGCACGCTCGCGCACCTGTAGGCAGGCTGTCGCTCCGGTCAACGGGTTGGCGCAGGCCACAGGCTGCGCAGCGACCTCCAAGAAGACACGCGTCGCTGCTCCGTAGCGCACCTCGGGCGTGAGCTGACCCGAGAAGCTCAGCGTGCCGGCCTGCACATTGACCAGACGCAGCGTCGGTCGCGCGCCTTGCACGAGCTCGACCTTCATCGGCTCGGCAAGCAGCGCCGCAAGCCTGTCGTCGACCTTCATCGCCGCCGGTTCGCATGCCATCATCGTCGAGGCCATGCGGCCGGCCTTCAACCGGTCGTCGGCGTCGATCTGGTAGGCGCCGAAGCTGCGGTTGCAGCCGCCTTCGACGTTGAGCCTGCCGTCTGCAAAGTGAAAGACGATCGGCCGCGGTGCATCAGCCGGCAGGCCGACGATCGGTTTGCCCTGTGCATCGGTCGCTGTCTCGAGCGTCCAGCGATGCGATTCGAGCGTGCCCTGAATCAGTAGTGTCCGGTTAAATGTCGAACAAATTCAATTGGTTAGCGGCGGCAGGT
>JBDTSN010000113.1:0-6554 GCA_039931145.1 Burkholderiales bacterium
TCGCCGCGTTCTTGTTGCCGAGCATGAATTCGATGCAGCGGTACTGCCAGCTCTGGAAGCCGCTGCTGCTGCTCAGGTAGGGACGGATCGCCGAATATTCGGGCGGCGTCATCGTCGCCAGCACGTCCCACGCGTGGACCAGTTGCTCCATGATGCGGCTGACGCGGGCGAGCATCTTGAACGCGCTGCCGAGTTCGTCGCGCGCGACGCAGGCGACGGCGGCCGACAGCTCGTGCAGCATCAGTTTCATCCACAGCTCGCTCGTCTGGTGCTGGATGATGAAGAGCATCTCATCGTGCGCCGGCGACAGCGGATGCTGTGCGCCGAGCACCGCGTCGAGATGCAGATAGTCCGCATAGCTCATGTCGGCGCTGAAGTCGAGCTTGGCGCCTTCGTCGGCGACGATCTTCTCCGTGCTCATGTCACTGCTGCGCGCTGGTTGAAGCGCGCCTCGCGCCATTCTTCGGATGCCATTACCTGGCGCAATTGCTCGACCGCATCCCAGGCGTCGACGAAGCGCGTGTAGAGCGGTGTGAAGCCGAAGCGCAGGATGTCCGGCGTGCGCGCATCGCCGGCGCGGAAGTCGCCGACGACGTTGCGCTCGATCAGCGCCTGCACGATCGCGTACCCGTGGCTTGCATGGCTCAGGCAGACCTGGCTGCCGCGCGCGCCGACGTCGCGCGGCGAAACGAGCGCGAGGCTCATACCGTCGCAGCGCGCCTCGACGAGCGTGGCAAAAAGCTCGGTCAACGCGACCGACTTCTCGCGCAGTGCGGCGATGCCGCCGAGCGGCTCGGCGGCCAGCACGGTATCGACGCCGCATTCGAGCGCCGCGAGCGACAGCACCGGCGGCGTGCCGCACAGGTAGCGCGCGATCCCCGCGGCAGGGCGATAGCCGGGCGCAAATTCGAACGGCGCCGCATGCCCCATCCAACCCGAAAGCGGCTGCCGGAATCGATCGGCGTGGCGAGGATGGGCCCAGACGAAGGCGGGCGCGCCCGGGCCGCCGTTCAGATACTTGTAGCCGCAGCCGACGGCGAAATCGGCATTCGCTGCGTGCAGGTCGACCGGCACCGCGCCCGCGCTGTGCGCCAGGTCCCACACCGCAAGCGCGCCGGCGGCATGCGCCTGTTCGGTGAGCGCCGCCATGTCGTGCATGCGGCCGGTGCGGTAGTTGACGTGAGTGAGCATCAGGATGGCGACATCCGGCCCGAGCCGCGCGGCGATCTCGTCGGGCTCGAGCAGCACGAACTCCCAGCCGAGTTCGGCGCCGACGCTCTCGGCGATGTAGAGGTCGGTCGGGAAGTTGCTGCGCTCGCTGAGCAGAGCGCGCCGCGCGGGCGCATCCTCGCGCACGATCCTCGACGCCGCCGACAGCACCTTGAAGAGATTCACCGAAGTCGAATCGGCAACGACGAGTTCGCCCGCCTTCGCGCCGACGAGGCGCGCGATCTTGTCGCCGATGCGCTGCGGCAGATCGATCCAGCCGGCGCTGTTCCAACTCCGGATCAGGTCGCGCCCCCATTCGTCGCGCAATACCTGATGCACGCGTGCTGCGGCGCTGCGCGGCAAGACGCCGAGCGAATTGCCGTCGAGGTAGATCAGATCGGGCGGGATCTCGAACTGTTCGCGCAATGCAGCGAGCGGGTCGGCCGCGTCGAGCGCCAGGCAGTCATCGCGGTTCATGTGCTGGCCTTCACGGTCTGAGCTCCCGCAGGATCGCGCGCACCGGGCTCGCATCAGCGTCGATCCACTTGAGCGGCAGTGCGATCAACTCGTAGTCGCCCTCGGCCACGTCGTCGAGGACGAGATTCTCGAGCACGCGCAGATCGAAGCGGCGCACTTGCTGGTGGCTGTCCAGAGACTTGCTCGCCGCCGGATCGATCGATGCGGTGTCGATACCGACGAGCTTGACGCCCAGCGTCGCGAGCCACTCGATCGTATTCGGCGCATAGGCGCTGAAGTCATCGACCCATACGGCTGAGGCGCGCTGGTTGGTGCGCACCAGCACGCGCGGCGGCAGGCCGCGAACTGCATGCGCGAGGTGAGCGACCTCGACCAGCGGCCCGCAGCCGATCGCATGGATCACGCGGCAGCGCCCGAGGTAGGGCGCGAGCTCAAGTGTGCCGATCGCGGCCGCGCCGTCGGCGTAGTGCAACGGCGCGTCGGCATGCGCGCCGACGTGCGGCGAGGTCGTGATCTCGCTTATGTTCACCGGACAGCCGGGGCCGATGCGCGCCACCCACTGCTGCGCGAAGGCGGTGTCACCGGGAAAGACCGGCGAGGCGGCGGAGACAGGCGGCGAGATATCCCAGATTCGCATAGATTGGCGAGCGCGAGGCTGCAATGCCGCGACGGTAGCACCGCACCGGCCGACGCGTTGTAATCGATTGCATAGCGCCTGATGCCAGGCCGCCGCCCGGCGCCTGGCGTGCTTGCCTCGCCTGCAAAATCGACCATGCCCTACCGCCTGCTTGCTGACGCCGTGCTGTTGCTGCATCTGGGCTTCGTCGCGTTTGCCGTCGCTGGCGGGCTCGCCGTGTGGCGCTGGCCACGGCTCGCCTGGCTGCACCTGCCGGCGCTCGCCTGGGGCGCCTGGATCGTGTTGAGTGGCGACGTCTGCCCGCTGACGCCGCTCGAAAACGCGCTGCGTCATGCGGCGGGTGGTAGCGTCTATCGGGAATCCTTCATCGAGCACTACCTGATCGCGCTCATCTATCCGCCTGCGGTTCAGGGGCCCATGGGGCGCGGCGTTCAGGTCGGCCTTGGCCTGGCGCTGATTGCGTTCAACGCGCTCGTCTACGGCGTCGTGTGGTTTCGATGGCGGCGCCGACGCCGATTGTCCCGGTGACGCGTCGGCCGCCGCCCGGCGTCGCGCCGCGCGCTCCTGTGATGCGGCCCACACTCGGCGCTATGCTCGCTGCCATGAACATGTCCGACCCTGCACTTCTGATCGTCGCCAGGCCTTCGCCGCTGCCGCCGGGGTGTCGCGACCTGCGGAGTTGAACATGGAAGATTTCGTCAAGGTCTGTCTTGTGACCGGGCCCGATGGCCGGGCCGCATTCAACGAAGAGTGCATCGCTTTGAATGAAGGCAAACCGCAGGCGCGCCTGTCGGCGCTGATGGCGAGTTCGGGCTACCAGTTGCGCACGAGTCCGGTTGGGTTTCAAAGCACGTTCCACTGCACGGAGCATCCGCAGTGGGTCTTCATCCTCGGTGGCCAGATGGAGATCGGGCTGCAGGATGGCAGCACGCGCCGCTTCGGTCCGGGAGAGCATTTCCACTCGGCGGATACCTTGCCATCCGGCGCCGAGTTCGATGCCGCGCTGCACGGCCACTGCAGTCGCCAACTCGGCGACGAGCCGCTGGTGACGCTGTTCGTTCGCGGCTGAGGGGACCGCTGCGAGCCCAGGGCTTTGGCTGCGGCCCGGCGCCTTGCGCCTTCACATCGCTGCCGCGACATGAGCCTTCGCTGCAACGCAGGCGTTGTCAGCCGATCCGGCCGAGCAACAGGTACTCCATCAGCGCTTTTTGCGCGTGCATTCTGTTTTGGCTCCGGCCGGTGCTTCGCACCTTCACATCGCTGCGCGATGTGAGCCTTCGCCGGAACAGTCTGCCGGTGCTGTGCGCCGCCGGCCCGGCCTTTAGCCGATCCGGCCGAGCAGAAGGTACTCCATGAGTGCCTTCTGCACGTGCATCCTGTTCTCCGCCTCGTCCCAGACGACGGATTGGGGGCCGTCTATGACTTCGGCGTCGACTTCCTCACCGCGATGCGCGGGTAAGCAGTGCATGAAGAGGGCGTCCGGGCGCGCCGCGGCCATCATGTCGGCGTCGACGCACCAGTCGACGAAGGCCTTCATGCGCGCTTCGTTCTCGGCCTCGTAGCCCATGCTGGTCCAGACGTCGGTCGTCACCAGGTGGGCGCCGGCGCAGGCGTCGAACGGGTGGTTGAAGGTGCGCACGCAATCCTTGTTCGTCACGCCCGCGATGGCAGGATCGATCTCGTAGCCGCCGGGTGTGCTGACGTGCAGCGTGAAGCCGAGGATGTCCGCCGCCTGCAGCCAGGTGTTGGCCATGTTGTTGCCGTCGCCGACCCAGGCGACGATCTTGCCGGCGATCGATCCGCGGTGTTCGATGAAGGTGAACACGTCGGCCAGGATCTGGCACGGGTGGTATTCGTTCGTCAAGCCGTTGATGACCGGCACGCGCGAGTGCGCGGCGAAGGCGTCGAGCTTGGCCTGCTCATAGGTGCGGATCATCACGATGTCGACCATCCGGCTGATGACGCGCGCGCTGTCTTCGACCGGCTCGGCGCGGCCGAGCTGGGTGTCGCCGGTCGTCAGGTTCAAGACCGTGCCGCCGAGCTGGTACATGCCCGCCTCGAAACTCACGCGGGTGCGCGTGCTCGCCTTCTCGAAGATCATCGCGAGCGTGCGATCGATCAGCGGCTGGTACTTCTCGTAGTTCTTGAAGCGACGCTTGATGATGGCCGCGCGCTCGAACAGGTAGGCGTACTCCTCGGCGCGGAAGTCCTTGAACTGCAGGTAGTGCTTGATGAGGCTCATGCCCGGCTTCATGGCGTCGGCGTGGCGAGGAAATCCTTGACCAGCTGGCACAGGATCGCAATGATCTGTTTTGCTTCGTCGGCCGACAGGATCAGCGACGGGACGAGGCGGATGACGCGATCGGCCGTGACGCTGATCAGCAGCCCGGCCTGCGCCGCCTGGCCGAGCAAGACGCCGCACGGGCGATCGAGCTCGATGCCCAGCATCAGCCCCTGGCCGCGAATATCGACCACGCCCTTAACGCCGGACAGCTTCTTCTCGAGACCGGCCTTGAGCGCCGCGCCAACGATTGCGACGTGTTCGAGCAGGCGGTCTTCTTCCATGATGCGGATCGTCTCGACGCCGGCGCGCATCGCGAGCGGATTGCCGCCAAAAGTCGTGCCGTGATTGCCGGGGCCGAACACGTCGGCCGCGCGCGGCCCGCAGACGATGGCGCCGACCGGCACGCCCGAGCCGAGACCCTTGGCGAGCGGCATCACGTCCGGCTTGATGCCCGCCCACTGGTGCGCGAACCACTTGCCGGTACGGCCCATGCCGCATTGCACTTCGTCGAGCATCAAGAGCCAGTCGTTCGCGTCGCAAATGCGACGTACTTCGCGCAGGTAGTCGACCGTCGCCGGGCGGATGCCACCCTCACCCTGGATCACTTCAAGGAACACGGCCGTCACGTTCGGATGCGTGCGCGCCACTTCTTCCAGCGCCGCGACATCATTCAAAGGCACGCGAACGAAGCCTTCGACGAGCGGGCCGAAGCCGGCATGGATCTTCGGGTTGCCGGTGGCCGAGAGTGTCGCGATCGAGCGGCCGTGGAAGGCCTTCTCGTAGACGACGACCTCGGGCCGCTCGATGCCCTTGTCGTGACCGAACTTGCGCGCAATCTTGAGTGCCGCCTCGTTCGCTTCGAGCCCGGTGTTGCAGAAGAACACCTTCGACAGCCCGGAGAGCTCGCACAACTTGGCGGCGAGCTGCTCCTGTAACGGAACGAAATAGTAGTTGGACGTGTGGATCAGTTTGCCGATCTGGTCCTGCAGCGCCGGCACGAGCTTCGGGTGTGCATGACCGAGCGTGTTGACGGCGATGCCGCCGAGGCCGTCCAGGTACTTGCGGCCCTCGGTGTCCCACAACCAGCACCCTCGCCCGTGCGAGAGGGCAATCGGCACGCGCCCGTAGGTCTGCATCACGTGCGGTTCCGAGAGGGGCGTCGGCTTGGCGGTGGCGTTCATGCGAGCTCCGGCAAAAAAAATGGCCCGGGCGGGGCGAAAGCCCCGTCCTGTGCCGGAACGATTCTAAGGCGACGTGTGCGCCTGCCGAAAAGAGGGCATGAACAGCCACGCCACCTGCCTTGTCGATGTTGCGCCGCAACAAGGCACAATGACGCCCGGCACCCGACCGACCGCGAAGGCGTTGTGGGCCCAGCGACCGTTCCGGCCGCTTCGAGCGATCCCCCCGACGCGCATGAAACCGACTCCGCCCCGCGAGGTATTCATTCAGGGCTTGACTCACGCGGGCAAAGTGTTCCGTCCGAGCGACTGGTCCGAGCGGCTGGCGGGCGCCATGTCGTGCTTCCGGCCCGAAGGAACGGTTGGCGGCATCGGTGCACGCATCGGCTACTCGCCCTACTGCGTGCCCAACAGAATCAATGGCGTGAAGTGCGTGATCGTCAACGAGGCGCTGCGCGACGTTGAACCGATGGCGTGGGACTTCGTGATGAACTTCGCGCGCGACAACGACCTGCAGACGTTTGAGGCGTGCCTGCTGCCTGACGTGCCGCCCCAATGACAAAGGCCCGCAGATGTGGGTCGAATGCGCGGGCCGGAAAGCGAAAGGCCCAAGCGAAAGGCCCGCTGTTGCGGGCCTTGGTGACGCTTCGCCGAGCCTGAGATATCAGGCCGCGACGGACAGTGCCTTGATCTTTGCCGACAGCCGGCTTTTGTGGCGTGCGGCCTTGTTCTTGTGGAAGATGCCCTTGTCGGCGACCGAGTCGATCAC
>JBDTSN010000114.1:0-6547 GCA_039931145.1 Burkholderiales bacterium
CGAATGACCGCTACGTCAACGACAGTGCGATTTGCCAGGCGGTCGCAGCGAATCTGGCGCGCATCGGCGTCAAGATCAATCTGCAGGCCGAGACCAAGGTGTCGTACTTCCCGAAGATCCTGAGCCGCAACACGAGCTTTTATCTGCTCGGCTGGACACCGAGCACCGGCGACTCGCACGACGCGCTGTCGGCGCTGATGATCACACCTGACGGCAAGGGCGGGGGCCAGTTCAACCTGGGCAGCTACAGCAACCTGAAGCTCGACGAGCTGACGGCCAAGATCCAGTCAGAGACCGATCAAAAGAAGCGCAACGAGATGATCCGCGAAGCGTTCAAGATCCATCAGGACGACGTCGGCCACATTCCGCTGCACCAGCAGGCACTCGCCTGGGGATCGGCAAAGAAGGTGAGCCTGGTGCAATTGCCCGACAACCGGATGTTCTTCAAGTGGGTCGTCGTCAAGTGAGATCGGGACGCACATGGGGCACGCTCTGAGGGGCGGCTGACGGCCATGGCGTCTTCCGTGCGCCGCTTCCTGGACAGCGACATCTGGTTCAGTTTCCGAACTTCGCCGATGGCAATGAGCGCTGCGCTGATCGCCTTCGTGTGCATCTTCTGCGCGATCTTCGCCAACTGGGTCGCGCCGCACAACCCGTTCGACCTGGCGACGCTCGAGCTCAGTGACTCGCGGCTGCCGCCGGCCTGGTCCGATGGCGGCACGTCGCGCTATCTGCTCGGTACCGACGACCAGGGACGCGACATCCTGTCGGCGCTGATGTACGGCGCGCGCATCTCGCTTTTTGTCGGGCTCGCGTCGGTCATGGTGTCGATGCTGGTCGGCGTCTCGATGGGCCTGCTGTCCGGCTTTGCCGGCGGGCGCATCGACGCCTTCATCATGCGCGTTTGCGACGTGATGCTCTCATTCCCGTCAATCCTGATCGCGCTCCTGATCGATGGTGTCGGCCGTGCGCTGTTCCCGAACGCGCACGACACGCTGGCGTTTGCGGTGCTCATCATCGCGATTTCGCTCACCGGCTGGGTGCAGTACGCGCGCACCGTGCGCGGCTCGACGATGGTCGAGCGCAACAAGGAGTACGTGCAGGCGGCGCGCGTGATTGGCGTCACGTCGCTTCGCATCATGCGCCGCCACGTGCTGCCCAACGTGATGGGGCCGGTGATGATCCTGGCGACGATCCAGGTGGCGCTCGCGATCATCACCGAAGCAACGCTTTCGTTTCTCGGCGTCGGCGTGCCGCCCACGTCGCCGTCGCTCGGTACCCTGATCCGCATCGGCAATGATTTCCTGTTTTCTGGCGAATGGTGGATTACTATCTTTCCGGGCGCCGTGCTCGTGCTGATCACGCTGAGTGTCAACCTGCTAGGTGATTGGCTGCGCGATGCGCTCAATCCGCGTTTACGCTAACTTGCAAGGAGCCTCCATGAAAAGATCGACTCGATTCATATCCACGGCCCGTCCGGCATTGGCGCTCATCGCTGCTGTAGCGCTTAGCGGCTGTGCCAGCAGCGGCTACCACTTCTCTCAGATCGAAGGTAGCCGTTACTTCAAGACCAACATCGATACCTTTCCAGTGGTCGTCACCCAGGTCGATGGGCGTTCCCCCGCGATCGGGATCACGCCGGTGCTCGTCCTGCCGGGCCAAAGGATGATCACCGTGCAGGGAGCTGCTGCGCCGGTGAATCTGCAAACCACCGTCGACTTCCCGCTCGACGTGAAGCCTTGCACGCGCTACTACCTGGTGGCGGTGAAGCAGAGCCGGCTCGTAAACGACTTCAGCGTGCGCATCGACTATCAAGAGCCAGTCATGGGTTGCACGCCGCCACCGGAGAAAAGCGCTGCATGACGGGGGCGCTGCTCGATGTCAAGCACCTGAAAGTCGAGTTCCCGGGCCGACACGGCACGCTACTCGCCCTCGACGACATCTCGTTCGAGATCGCGCCGGGCGAGATCCTCGGCGTGGTCGGCGAATCGGGTGCTGGCAAGTCGCTCACCGGCGCCGCGATCATCGGCCTGCTCGATCCGCCGGGGCGCATCGCCGCGGGTGAAATTCGCTTCGACGGCCGGCGCATCGATAACCTTCCTTACGAGGAGATGCGAAAGGTGCGCGGGCGACACATCGGCGCCATCTTCCAGGACCCGCTCACGTCGCTGAACCCGCTCTACACGATCGGCCGCCAGTTGACGGAGACGATCCAGACTCATCTGCCGATGAGTGATGCCGAGGCGCGCGCGAGAGCGATCCGCCTGCTCGAGGAGACCGGCATTCAGGCCGCAGCGCAGCGCATCGACCAGTACCCGCATCAGTTTTCGGGCGGAATGCGCCAGCGCGTGGTGATCGCGCTCGCGCTTGCCGCCGAACCGCGGCTGATAGTGGCCGACGAGCCGACGACGGCGCTCGACGTCTCGATCCAGGCGCAGATCATCCAGCTCTTGAAGCGCCTGTGCCGCGAGCATGGCGCGGCCGTCATGCTTGTGACGCACGACATGGGCGTGATCGCCGAGACCTGCGATCGGGTCTCGGTGATGTACGCCGGGCGCATCGTCGAGATCGGCCCGGTGCACGACGTGATCCATTCGTCGAAGCACCCGTACACCTCCGGCCTGATGGGTTCGATTCCGGCAATGGACGAGGATCGCGTGCGGCTGTTGCAGATCGACGGCGCGATGCCGCGCCTGACGGCCATCCCGCGCGGTTGCGCGTTCAACCCGCGCTGCCCCCAGGTGTTCGATCGTTGCCGCGTCGATCGCCCTGACCTGATGCCGGCAGGCGCGTCGCGCGCCGCGTGCTGGTTGGTTGAGACACAGGCCGTCGCATGACGGCTGCCAGCGTGGCGCCGCTCGTCGAGGTTCGCGACCTGGCGAAGACCTTCGATGTCTCGCCGCCCTGGTTGAACCGTGTCATCGAGCGCAAGGCGCGCCAGTTCGTTCACGCGGTCGATGGGCTGAGCTTCGCGATCGAGCGCGGCACGACGCTTGCACTTGTCGGCGAGTCGGGCTGCGGCAAGAGCACCGTGGCCCGCCTGCTCGTCGGTCTCTACGCGCCGAGTTCAGGATCGGTGCACTTCGACGGCGAGGACAGTGCGAAGACTCTCGCCTCACCGGGCGCATCGGCGCTGCGGCGCCGGATGCAGATGATTTTTCAGGATCCGTATGCGAGCCTGAACCCACGCTGGACCGTGCAGGACATCGTCTGCGAGCCGCTGCTCGAGCACGGGCTGATCAAGGGGAAGGACGCGATGAAGGCGCGTGTCGGCGACTTGCTGCGATCGGTCGGATTGGCCGCGGCCGATATGCTGAAGTACCCGCACCAGTTCTCCGGCGGCCAGCGCCAGCGCATCTCGATCGCGCGCGCGCTCGCGACGCAGCCCGAGTTTCTGGTCTGCGACGAGCCGACGTCAGCGCTCGACGTGTCGGTGCAGGCGCAGGTGCTCAACATCATGAAGGACCTGCAGCGCGCGCAGGGGCTCACCTATCTCTTTATCTCGCACAACCTTGCGGTCGTGCGCCATGTGAGCGACCGGGTTGGCGTGATGTACCTCGGCCGCCTCGTCGAACTCGCCGACAAGGCAGATCTCTTCACCCGCCCGCGGCATCCCTATACGCGCATGCTGCTCGACGCGATCCCCGACATCCGCATGAGCGGGCGCGAGCGCAACCCGGTGCAGGGCGAGGTGCCCAACCCACTCGACCCGCCGAGCGGTTGCTCGTTTCACCCGCGCTGCCCGCACGCGAATGCGCGTTGCCAGGTCGAGCGGCCGGCGCAGTTCCTGGTCGATGGCGCGATGGTCGCCTGCCACGCGGTGCAGGAGGGGCGCATCGGCTGAGCGACGCGACGCCGCAAGAACGTCAATCGTGCTCGCTGCCCGTGTCAAGCACTGGCAGCGAGTGCGGGCAGCGCCCAATGATCAGAGTAGGTGTTCCCCGCGGAATAGCTCTCGCGTGCGCTCGCGATCGCGGATGAGCCGCGCATCCGACCCCGACACCATCACCTCGGCCGCGCGGCCGCGCGAGTTGTAGTTGCTTGCCATGCTCATCGCGTACGCACCGGCCGAGAGCACGGCGACGAAGTCACCCGGCTCGACGGCAAGCTGGCGATCGCGGCCCAGCCAGTCGCCCGATTCGCACACCGGGCCGACCACGTCCCAGGTCCGCGCAGGCGTGTCGCGCCGCGTCGTCGGGACGATCGCCATCCAGGCCTCGTACATCGCCGGGCGAACGAGGTCGTTCATCGCCGCATCGACGATGCAGAAATTGCGCTCCGCGGAAGGCTTGAGGTAGAGCACCTCGCTCAAGAGCACGCCGGCATTGCCGACCAGCGAGCGCCCGGGCTCGAGCAGAATGCGCCGCTTGCCGTGGCCGCGTTCGTCGATGCGCGCAAGCAGCGCGCGCATCAGCGCTTCGGCCGACGGTGGCTGCTCGTCGGTGTAGGTGATGCCGAGCCCGCCGCCGAGATCGAGATGATGGAGCGTGACCCCCCGCGCTTCGATGTTTTCGACGAGATCGAGCATGCGATCGAGCGCGTCGAGATAGGGCTCGACCTCGGTGATCTGCGAGCCGATGTGAAAGTCGATGCCGGTCACTTCCAGCCTCGGGAGCGTTGCGGCGCGACCATAGGCGGCGAGCACCTCGTCGTGCGCGATGCCGAACTTGTTGCCCTTCAACCCGGTCGAGATATACGGGTGGGTGCGGGCATCGACATCCGGATTCACGCGCAAACTGACGCGGGCCGTTGTGCTGACGGCGGTCGCAACCTGCGACAACACTTCGAGCTCGGCGACGCTTTCGACGTTGAAGCACATCACGCCGGCAGCGAGTGCCTGGCGCATCTCGGCGCGCGTCTTGCCGACGCCCGAGAACACGACCTTCGCAGGATCCCCGCCGGCGGCGATCACGCGTTCGAGCTCTCCGCCGGAGACGATATCGAAGCCGCATCCCGCACGGGCAAAGGTCTGAAGCACCGCAAGGTTCGAGTTGGCCTTGAGCGCATAGCAGATCAGATGGTCGCGCCCGTCGAGTGCGCGCTGATAGCCGGCGAGCGCCGCAAGCATCGCGGTGCGCGAATAGACATACAGCGGCGTGCCGAAGCGCGCGGCCAGATCGTCGAGCGCGCAGTCTTCGATGAAGAGACGCTGGTCGCGATACGCGATATGCGGGGAGCCTGGAAGCATCGTGGCAATCATTTGGTCGCCGACGATGGCGGCGATGCGTTGGGACTGGAGGCCGCGCTTGCCGCCGATGCGGGTTGTGGGGCGGAGGCCGCAGCGGGCAACGGCTCAGGCAATCTGAGCGGCCCCTTCTGCCCGCAGCCGCCGACGATGACGCCTACAAACAGGGCCAGGCCCGCGCGGGCGATGGTGCGGGTGCGCGGCGCTACAGTTGAGTGCGATCTGAACATGCGTCATCTTAGCGACCCGCAATGCGACGCGGCTCGACGCCACGTGATCCTGGCGGCACCATATTGGTGATGGAACTCAGCATGCGCACCAAACACCGCCTTACTTGCAGTGCGCGCTGCGGCAGGCATGCCGTAGGGGCTCGCTTGACTCCCTCCCCCACTGGGGGATGGTTGGGGTGGGGGCTGGCGCCGTCGCACTCCTCGCCGCCGCCCGGCCCCTATCCCGGCCTTCCCCAGTGGGGGAAGGAGTCAAGCGGCGGCCGAATAGCTGCGATCTGCAAGTTGCGACGCGCACTGCAAGTGAGGGTCTGCTGAGGGACGTCTCTATTCAGGTGGCGCCAGGTTGCGCGTTGCCCTAACGCCTGAAGATGTCGAGGATGCTCTTCTTTTCTTCCTCGGTCGGCGGTTCGGGCACCTTGTCATCGAGCCCCACGCTGCTGACGCCCGCGTCGCCGGCGAATTCGTCGAAGTACCACTCTCCGTCACGGTTCACGACGCCTTCGGGCACGGGCAGTTCCTCCTCGACCGGAACGCCCTTGAGCGCAACGCGCATGAAGTCGATCCAGACCGGCAGCGCGAGCCCGCCGCCGGTCTCGCGATCGCCGAGCTTGCGCGGCGTGTCGTAGCCGATCCAGACGACCGCAGCCAGGCCGGGTTGGAAGCCGGCGAACCAGGCGTCCATCGAGTCGTTCGTCGTGCCGGTCTTGCCGTAGATGTCGCCGCGCTGCAGCTTGACCTTCGCCGAAGCCGCCGTCCCCGAGCGCGTGACTTCCTGTAGCAGGCTGTTCATGATGAACACGTTGCGCGCATCGACCCTGCGCTCGGGCTCGGTCGGCGGCAAGAGCTTGGTCTCGCTCAGCACATGGTCGTTGTCGTCGGTGATCTTGCTGATCAGCACCGGGTTGACGAGATAGCCGCCGTTGGCGAAGACCGAGTAGGCGGTCGCCATCTGCAATGGTGTGACCGAGCCTGCGCCGAGCGCCATCGTCAGATAGGCCGGGTGCTTGTCGGCGTCGAAGCCGAAACGCGTCACCCACTGCTGCGCGTAGGTCGGGCCGATCGCCTGCAGGATGCGGATCGAGACCATGTTCTTCGACTTGGCGAGCGCCTTGCGCATCGTCATCGGGCCTTC
>JBDTSN010000115.1:0-6546 GCA_039931145.1 Burkholderiales bacterium
TCATCCCATGCACGTGCTTTATCGAGCGGGTTGCGCAGCAGGTAAGCGGGGTGGTAGGTCACGACCAAGGGGACGTCGTGATATCGATGTACCCGTCCGCGCAGCCGACCTATGGGCTCATCGCTACGCAACAGGGCCTGCACCGCGAAACGTCCCATCGCGAGGATGACGCGCGGGCGAACGAGTTCGATCTGGCGCACGAGAAATGGCTCGCAACGCGCAAGTTCAGCGGGCAACGGATTGCGGTTGCCCGGCGGCCGGCATTTCAGCGTGTTGGCGATAAAGACCTGTTGAGATGCCGGCCCCTGTGTGCGCGTCAGCTTGATCGCCCCTAGCATGGCATCGAGAAGTTGCCCTGACTTGCCGACGAACGGCTCGCCGAGCAGGTCTTCCTGCACCCCCGGCGCCTCGCCGACGATCATCCAATGCGCGTGCGGGTTGCCAGTGCCGAAAACGGTCTGCGTCCTGCCCTCGCACAACACGCAGGCCCTGCACGACGACACCGCATCGCGCAGCGCCGACCAATCCATGTTCGCGACGTCGAGTGCATCGAGCGCGGCCAGATCCTCGGTGACCCGTCCCTGCCTCGCCTGCGCTGTGGGGGGCGAGATTGTCCTGCGCGCAATCGTGTGGGCCGATTCTGCGTCGGGAATCGAGGCCGCCGCTTGCGCAATCGCACCCTCGCCAGCCGAAGGCGCGGGAGCTACGGGTACCGCGCTGTCCGATTCCGGATCGCGTCGGGACAAGGGCGCCGCTTCCCACAACCGTAGACCCATCGCGCCCAGCATCGCGCGCTGGCGTGGCGACCAGCGCATCACGGCGACGGCTCGAGCTGCATCCGCATCAGCACGGCATCCTCGCCGCGCGCCTTCGTCCTTCCCGGCGATGCAGGGTAGTAGGCCGGCCGCAGCCCGACTTCCTGAAATCCGAGTTGGCGATAAAGTCGGCGGGCAAATTCATTGCTGACGCGAACCTCGAGCCAGAGTTGTGCGACCCTGTCGGTGTGGCAGCGTGAGATCAGCGCGTGCATCATGAAGCTTGCGTGTCCGCGATGCCGGTGGCCGGGCGCGACGCTCAGATTGAGCAAATGCATCTCATCGGCGCCAGCCACCGCGACGCAATAGCCGGCGAGCGAATCGTTGGCATCGAAGAGAACATCAGCCAGATAACTGCTCGCAAGCGAGTCGGCGAAATTGCCGCGCGTCCACGGCCGCTCGTGGCTCGTGCTCTCGATCGCCATCACCGCATCCAGATGCTCGAGCGTCATGGGCGAGAGTAGGCGAATCTCGCGAGCGCTGTTGCGCCACAGCGCGCTCACAAGACTACCCTTCGCCCTATGCGCTCCGGGATGAGCACTTGCGAGCGGCCCGGCGTGCTCATGTCTCGGCTCCAGGAAGCGCCCCGGCCATCGCACCGAACTGCCTCCATGCGTTCATGCGATGTTGGCCGCGCTCGCTCGGCGCTCGGCAGTGGTGAGCGCGACCTTGTCGCGCAGATAGAGCGGAAGCGCAGCTACGGCGTCAATCGCTTCGCTGCGCGCCCACGCTGCCCAGGCGCAGGCAAGCAACGCGCTTGCGGCGGGCCGGGCATCCGAATCGATGCCGGCTGTCGACTCGCGTCGAAGTCGATCGCCGAATGCACTCGGCGCCGAGCCGACGAGCCAGTTCGACGGATCCGACAGGCACAGCGCGTTCAGTCCGTCCGGCGTGACGAGCGCCGGCCCGACCAGCGTGAGCCAGCCCGCGCCAGACCAACGGTATCGGCCGGCGAATATCTCGCCCATGCGCGCGTCCATCGCGACCCAGACATCGTCCGCACCCTTGCGCAACCGGGCGTCCTCGGCCACCGCCATCAAGGTGTCGATTGGCAGCACAGACAGGGCCGCGCCCCAGGCAAGACCCTGCGCCGCGGAACACGCGGCGCGCAGTCCGGTGAAGGCGCCCGGCCCGCGACCGAAAGCAATCGCATCTAGCTCGCGCAGGCCGATACCAGCCTGACCGAGCACCTGCCGCACGCACGGAATCAGATTCGCTGACGCCTGTGAACCGCCGGCATCCTCGCCGACAAAGACATCGCCATGTACCGACACGCCGACATGCACTCGCTCTCCGGAGGTGTCGAAGGCGAGCAGCGCGGCCATCAGCGTGCCACTCCCGCCGTGTGTCTGGTGGAGACCCAAACCGGGCCCGAGGTCGATCCAGGCGATGTCGCATTGAATGCGCAACGACCCTGCCCGCGCGTCGTTTGTGTCACGCTATGCAAGCCGTTCGATTCGGGTCTCGAAACCATCAGCCAAGTGTAGGCCAGGGTCGCTGTCCGGCCCTGAAGGGCCACCGCTGCTCGCGTCTGGGTATGCTTGACAGATGCGTCTTCCGTCGCCACTTCGCTGCGCCTTCCTGCTGTTCTGCCTTCCAGGCAGCGTTGCATTGCCTTCTATCGCAGCGACACAGCGCCTGCCGATCGAAGTCGAGGCGGCGCTCGCACGCGCCAAGGTGCCGCAGGAAGCGCTTTCCGTCGTCGTGCAGGAGACAGGGAGCGCCGCATCGCGTCTCGAGTGGCGCGCCGCACAACCCTCGAATCCGGCCTCGGTGACGAAACTCGTGACGACGCTTGCCGCGCTTGATCTGCTTGGCCCGGCCTGGACCTGGTCCACATCGGTCTGGCTTCAGGGCAAGCTCAGCCCCGAAGGCATTCTCGATGGCAATCTGGTGATCAAGGGCAGTGGCGATCCTTCGCTCGTCCTCGAACGACTCTGGCTTTTGCTCAGGCGCGTGCAGCAGGCGGGGGTGCGCGAGATCAATGGCGACATCGTGCTCGACCGCACTGCATTTCAGGTTGCCGAGCAATCCCCTGCCGAATTCGACGGTGAGCCACTGCGCCCCTACAACGCGCAGCCCGACGCGCTGCTTCTGAACTACCGATCGCTCGCTCTCGAATTCACGCCGCAGCCCGCGCGCGGCATGGCGACCGTCACGGTCGATCCGCCGCTGCGCGGTGTGCAGGTGGACACCACCGTGGCGCTGCGTGAGGCCGCCGCGTGCGGCGACTGGCGCAAGGACTTGAAGCTCGACACGAGCGAGCCGTCGCGGATCCGGTTTCGGGGCGAGCTTGCGACCGCTTGTGGCGAGAAGTCATGGCCGCTGGCGTATGCCGATCCGGCGAGTTACAACGCGCGCGTTCTCGAGGGACTGTGGCGCGAGGCGGGCGGCAGGCTCACCGGGCGCGTGCGCGACGGCGCGGCGCCGGCCACAGGGCCGAGCTTCGAGTTCAACTCTCCGCCGCTCGCACAAGTGGTGCGCGACATCAACAAGTTCAGCAACAACGTAATGGCGCAGCAGCTCTTTCTGACCCTCGGGTTGCAGGCGCAGGGCGTGGGCACGGAGCAGACCGCACGCGATGCAGTCGGCGCGTGGCTGCGCGAGGTGATCGGAGCGCGTGCGGATGGCGTCGTGATCGACAACGGGTCGGGGCTCTCGCGCGACACACGCATCAGCGCCGATGCCCTGGCAGCGTTGCTTCAATCGGCCTGGAAAGGCCCGGTCATGCCCGAGTTCGTCGCTTCGCTACCGATCCTCGGACAGGACGGGACGCTACGAAGGGCGAAAGGCATGGCTGCCGCCCGCTTCGCCGGGCGCGCGCACCTGAAGACGGGCTCGCTGCAGGGCGTGGTCGCGATCGCCGGCTACCTGCTGACACCGGACGCAAAGCGCTACGTCATCGTCGCCATCATCAACCACCCGAACGCCCAGGCGGCGCGCCCCGCGCTGGATGCGTTGCTCGAGTGGGCACTGCGAGTGACGCCCGCCCCGACACGCCGCTGAGCGTCGCGCTATTCGGTCGAGAACGGCTGGTTGTGCGCCCGGGACGACGCCAGGTTGCCCATTTGCAGGTGCCCGCCAGCGCTCAATTGCAGCGCATCCGCCCAGAGCCAGGTGTAGGCCGTCGCGCTCGATCCATCAGTATCGGTCTTGAGCGTCGCGCTAGTGCAATTCGGCAATGGGTAGGTGGGTAAGCACGCGCCATCGGACACATTGAGATAGCCGTAGGCTAGGGGGTTCGTCACGACGGACAGCACGTAGGGATTGATCTCGATGAGACCGATCTTGCGGCCATCGTTGTCGAGTGTGACGAGCAGCCTCGCGTTGAGTCGCGCCGTGAGCGTCGCGAGCACGGCGCGCCCGTCGAGGCCCTCGCCGAGAGCGTAGGGCGTCACGCTGACATCGGGAACGGTTTCGATGATGACCTTGCCGCCAGCATCGGTGATGCGGTTGAGCTGGCTGGCGATCGTCTCACCCGCCTGCTCGGCGAGGGCGGTCGCTTCCGGTGAGGTGATTTCACCGTTCTTGAAGCGTTCGTAGATCGAGACCACATCATTGACGCCGATCAACACCGACGCCAGATCGTTTGAATTGATGCCACCGCCGTCGGCAGCGGGCGTTGCCAGTTGGCGCGTGATTTGTTGCGCGAAATCGATGTCGCTCGTTCCGGTGGCGGTCGCGCCCGCGCGCGCCAGGATGCGGCTGGTCGGTGTAGAGCCTTCGACGCTGTCAGGACACTGCGGAAAGGTGAGCCCGTAGGAGGTCGCGAGCACCTGGTTCCAGATCGGATTGAAC
The DNA here is from genome assembly GCA_039931145.1 of Burkholderiales bacterium. Taxonomy (GTDB): domain Bacteria; phylum Pseudomonadota; class Gammaproteobacteria; order Burkholderiales; family Burkholderiaceae_C; genus CAIKUF01. The sequence goes on from JBDTSN010000115.1 coordinate 4,614, forward strand.
ACGCAGGCGATCGTGCCCGGCGTGCCACTGTCGGGCACGATGCCGTTGACGGTGTACTTCTTGCCGTCTGCCGTGATGACGCTTGACTCATCGCCAAAAGAGAGCACGCGCGCAGGGACGAAATTCACGACGTCGGTTCCTCCGCAGGAGGCAAGCAACGCGGCAATCGCGGCCAGCGTGAGGCCGCGTGCGACGCGCCGTGAGGTCTTTGCGAAAGTCATTCGAGTTCCAGTTGATAGTGTTCAGGTCGAAGGCGGGAAAGTGACGTGCATTGTCGCCAGCGCTGCATTACGCGGCAGCGGCACGCTCGAGCCGGTCTCGCACACCCTCCCATTCGGGGCTGTCAGGCGGCTGTTCGACCCAGATCAGAGGCACGCCCGTCGCGTCGAGTTCGCGCAGCGCGGCGAATAATTCATGACCCGCAGCGTCCGACGTGTTCGGCATCGCCCGCACAAGCAGCCCCGACGACGCAAGCGCAGTGCGCGAATATACCGCCACGCTCCCCGCTCCATCGCCGAGCAGCGGGAGTGCGGCCAACAAGGCGGAAGTGGACATCAGGCGCAGCTTGGCGCGCGGTGCGTAGTGCGCGGCCAAGGTTCCCGGCGCAGGCGTGGCATCGTCGCTGCGCGGCTGAAGCACTTCCCGGGCTGCGGCTTCGATTGCGGCGCGCGTCAAGACGCCGGGTCGTAACAGCACCGGGCTTGCGCGGGTGCAATCTACGATCGCCGACTCGATGCCCAGCGCGCAGGCGCCGCCGTCGAGCACGAGCAACTCGGTACCGAACTCGGCCTGCACATGCGTTGCCTGCGTCGGACTGATGCGACCGAAGCGGTTCGCGCTCGGCGCGGCGACGCCCGCGACGCCGAGCGCATCGGCCGCCTTCAATAGTGCCTGCGCGACCGGGTGTGCTGGGCAGCGCAGGCCGATGCTGGCGTGGCCGCTGGCCGCCGCGGTAGCGATGCCTTGCTTGCGCGGCACGATGAGCGTCAGCGGCCCGGGCCAGAAGGCGTCGATCAAACGCTCTGCGACGGCAGGGATTGCGCTAGCAAAACGCGTCGCCGCCGAGGGTGTGGCCACATGCACGATCAGCGGGTGATCGGCCGGGCGTCCCTTGGCGGCGAAGATCGCGGCGACGGCCTGATCGTCGTCGGCGCGGGCGCCCAGGCCGTAGACCGTCTCGGTCGGGAACGCGACCAAACCCCCGCGCGCGAGCCGGTTCGCAGCGAGAGACAGTGCGGCGGGATCGCTACCCTCGAGAATCATGCTTCAGAAAGACTCGATGCCCAGCACCGATGCCGCGTGCAGCGCCACCTCGCGCGCGACAAGAGGATCGGCGGCAGTGACGGTGAGGTGGCCCATCTTGCGTCCGCGCCGCGGGCTCAACTTGTTGTATAGATGCAGATGCACGCCGGGCAGCGCGAGCAGCTCGTGCCAACGTGGTTCGGTGGCGCTGTCGCCTTGTGCAAACCACAGATCACCGAGCAGGTTGAGCATCACCGCAGCAGAGTGCAAGCGCGGCATCACGAGCGGGGCGCCGACCAGCGTGCGCACCTGCAGCTCGAACTGCGACACGTCGCAGGCATCGATCGAATGGTGCGCCGAGTTGTGCGGGCGCGGTGCCATCTCGTTGGCGGCGAGGCGGCCGTCGCGCAGCACGAAGAACTCGACGCACAGCACACCGACATGCTCCAGCCTGGAAGCAATGTGTCGGGCGGCATCGATCGCGCGCTGCTGGAATGCCGGATCGGCGTCGGGCGCCGGGACCTGGGTCACGGCCAGAATGCCGTCGCGATGCAGGTTCTGCTGCACAGGCAGGTGAACCATTTCGCCATCGGCGCCGCGCGCGACGACGACACTCACTTCGAATGCCAATGGCATCAAGGCTTCGAGCACGCAAGGTACGCGATGCATCGCATCCCAGGCGGCGCCGAGT
>JBDTSN010000116.1:0-6480 GCA_039931145.1 Burkholderiales bacterium
CACGGCGAAGGAGCGCTGGAACATCTGCTGAAGCGTGCTGCCCATCGTTCCCGCGGCCTCGGCGTCGCGCACCGCCTGCTTCATCTGCCCGAGGATCTGCGGCTCGCCGAGCACCATCGAGTCGAGGCCGCTCGCGACGCGAAACGCATGCCGCGCCGCCGAGCTGTCTTCGAGCACGTAGCTGTGGTCCAGCAGCGCACGGCTGCCGACGCCGCCGACACCGGCAAGCCAATCGACCGTAGGCTGCAGCAACGCCTCACCCTGCGCAGTCACGTCCGAGACGTAGAGCTCGGTACGGTTGCAAGTCGACAACAGTGCAACCTCGGGGCCGCCTTGTGTCGCGTGTAGCGCGATGCGGTCGCGAAAGCCTTGCAGGGTGGGTGCGAGCTGTTCGGGCGCGAACGCGAAGCGGCCGCGCAAATCGAGCGGCGCCGTCGTGTGGTTCAGGCCGAGCGCGAAGAAACTCATCAGAGAATTATAAAATTTGTCGCCTGCAGACAGCGCGGACGCGCATCCGTGCATTGTCTGCGCACCACGCTATTCGCGCCGCAGAAGAATGCGCGGGCCAATTCTGCCTAACCGGGAGCCCTGTTTGAGCGCATTTGACGCGCTGAACCACCTGTTCAACTTCATGCTGCCGGCGCTCGTCGTCGGGCCGCTCGCCGCGGCATTCGCCAAGGTCGCCTGGCGCAGCGAATTGCGCGCTGTGCGCTGGCGGCGTATGGCGCTGTGGGCGACGGGCGCCAGCGCGCTCAGCCTGATCGGCGGGCTCGTCGTCTTCGGCCGTGACGGCGTGATGATGACCTACGGTGCAATGGTCGTTGCGTCCGCACTCGCATTGTTGTGGGTCGGATTCGGGCCTGGCCGACGCTGAAGCTCATCGAAAGCTCCATAGCCGGTTGATCGTGAAGGTGAGCAGCAGGCTTGCGAGCGTTGCGACCAGCTGGCCGATCAGGTAGTGCAGGCCAATGTGCACCGCGCCGCCGACAATTGCCATGCCGAGCGCGGCGCCGGCAAGCGCCGTGGCGTGGAACTTGACCCACGACCTGCCGAGACTGCCGCGATAGCCGAAGGTGTAGCGCCAGTTGCCGAGAAAGGCGACCTGCGAGCCGACGACGGCGCCGAAGCCCGACGCACCCCATGCCGGCCAGTGGCCGACTTCGACACAAACGATGAGCAGCGCGTAGTGCGCCGCCGTCGCGATCGCGCCGACCAGGGTGTAGCGCAGCAGCAGCTTCATCGAATGCGGAGTAGGGTTCGTGCCTGATGCACGCGGGCCCGCGATTATCGGCAGCAGGCAGAGGCGTAAGTTTTTCCTAAGCGGCGCGTCAGAGCTTCGTCAGCCGCCTGGCGCAGCATCGCGCCGCGGCTCGAACCGCCGATTCCCCTAAACACTCGTCTGGAGACACTGTGGAAACCAACCTCGCGCAACGGATCGCTCGCGATCCCAATTACCAGAAGCTGCGCTCGAAGCGCAACCGCCTGGGCTGGACACTGACGCTGCTGATGATGATCGTGTACTACGGCTTCATCGTGCTTGTCGCCTTCGACAAGTCGTTTCTCGCCCAGCGCATCGGCGAAGGCGTCATGACGCTCGGTATCCCGATCGGCTTTGGCGTGATCGTCTTCACCATCGTGATCACCGCCTACTACGTGCTGCGCGCGAATGCGGAGTTCGACGCGCTGTCGGATGCCGTCGCGAAGGCGGCCCTCAAATGAGCCGCTTCTCCAACACCACCCGCCGGCTGCTGACGCTCGGCGCCCTGTTCGGCGTCTCGGCTGTGGTTTACGCGGCAGGCGCCGACCTCGGTCAAGTGCAAAAGCAGGCGACCAACTGGACCGCGATCGGCATGTTCGGCGCCTTTGTGCTATTCACGCTCTTCATCACCAAGTGGGCCGCGTCGCGCACCAAGTCGGCGGCCGACTTCTACACCGCCGGCGGCGGCATCACCGGCTTCCAGAACGGCCTGGCGATCGCGGGCGACTACATGTCGGCCGCATCCTTCCTCGGCATCTCGGCCGCGGTGATGGCCAGCGGCTTCGACGGGCTGATCTACTCGATCGGCTTTCTCGTCGGCTGGCCCGTCATCACCTTCCTGATGGCCGAGCGGCTGCGCAACCTGGGCAAGTTCACCTTTGCCGACGTCGCTGCGTTCCGCTTCTCGCAGACGCCGGTCCGCATCTTCGCGGCTTCCGGCACGCTCGTCGTCGTCGCGTTCTACCTGATCGCGCAGATGGTCGGCGCTGGGCAGCTCATCAAGCTGCTGTTCGGTCTGGACTACTGGATCGCGGTTGTCATCGTCGGTGCGCTGATGATGGTCTATGTGCTCTTCGGCGGCATGACGGCGACGACCTGGGTGCAGATCATCAAGGCCTGCCTGCTGCTCGGCGGCGCGACCTTCATGGCCTTCATGGTGATGTGGCATTTCGGCTTCAGCCCGGAGGCGATGTTCGCCAAGGCGGTCGAGATCAAGGCGGGCCTTGCAACCACGGCCGGCAAGCCACCCGCCGACGCGGCGAGCTTAGGCCAGTCGATCATGGGGCCGGGCAATTTCGTCAAGGATCCGATCTCGGCAATCAGTTTCGGCATGGCGCTGATGTTCGGCACCGCCGGCCTGCCGCACATCCTGATGCGATTCTTCACCGTGCCGAGCGCCAAGGAAGCGCGCAAGTCGGTGATGTGGGCGACGGGCTGGATCGGCTACTTCTACCTGCTGACCTTCATCATCGGTTTCGGCGCGATCACCTTCGTGCTGACCAACCCCGATTTCCTCGATGCCAAAGGCGGCCTGATCGGCGGCGGCAACATGGCGGCGATCCACCTCGCCAACGCAGTCGGCGGCAACATCTTCCTCGGCTTCATCTCCGCGGTGGCGTTCGCGACCATCCTCGCCGTCGTTGCCGGCCTGACGCTGTCGGGCGCTTCGGCGGTCTCGCATGACCTCTATTCAACGGTCATCAAGAAGGGCAAGGCCGACAGTGCGTCCGAGCTGAAGGTATCGCGCTGGACGACGGTTGCGCTCGGCATCGTCGCCGTCGTGCTCGGCATCGCGTTCGAGAAGCAGAACATCGCCTTCATGGTCTCGCTCGCGTTCGCGATCGCGGCGTCGGCCAACTTCCCGGTGCTCTTCATGAGCGTGCTGTGGAAGGACTGCACGACCAAGGGTGCAGTGGTCGGCGGCTTCCTCGGCCTGATCTCGTCGGTCGGTCTGACGATCGTTTCGCCCTCTGTGTGGGAGGCGACGCTCGGCAATCCGAAGGGCTCGGCGTGGTTCCCCTACACCTCGCCGTGCCTGTTCTCGATGAGCCTCGCCTTCTTCGCCATCTGGCTCGTCTCGATCCTCGACAACAGCCAGCGTGCCAAGATCGATCGCGCCGGGTTCCTTGCCCAGCAGGTGCGCTCGGAAACCGGCATCGGCGCCTCGGGAGCGTCCGGCCACTGAGCTTGGCGACGCTCGTAATCTGACCCGCGGGACTGCAGGCACACTGTCTGCAGTCCCGTTTCACATCTGCTGCACGCATGCCCGAGTCGCGCGACGCCGAAATCCAGCGCGAGACCTTGTCGCTCGTCACGGCGCGCGTGCGCGATGCGTATGTGCGAAAGCCGTTCTATGTGGACGGCGGGCAGGACATCGTCTCGGTGTGCCGCGCGATGGCGCAGCAGCAGACGACGAGCGCGCTCGTTCGCGACGGCACGCGGCTGGGCATGTTCACGACCACCGATCTGCGCGACGCGCTGCTGCGTGACGAGGCGCCTGCGATGTTGGCGGTGCGCGATGTGGCGCGCTTCGATCTGGTCGAGGTGCACCCCGAGGCCGAGCTCTTCGAGGCGCTCTGGCTGATGGTGCGACACGGCGTGCACCGGCTGCTGGTGCGCGAAGGCGATACCGTGCTGGGCGTGCTCGGGCAACTCGATCTGGTGAGCTTCGTCGCCCACCACTCGCACATCGTCGCGCTGCAGATCGACGAGGCGGCGACCGTCGCCGAACTGCAGGCGGCGGCGCTGCGCATCGACGCGATGGTGCAGTTGCTGCAGGATGGCGGCATCAAGATCGAACGCATCGCGCGCCTCGTCGGCGCGCTCAACCATCGCTTGTTCGCCCGCTTGTGGCAGTTGATCGCGCCGGCCGAGCTGATCGCCAACAGCTGCCTGATCGTGATGGGCAGCGAGGGCCGCGGCGAGCAGATCCTGAAGACCGACCAGGACAATGCGCTGCTGCTGCGTGACGGCTTCGAGTTCAGCGGCCTTCCGGCGATTGCGGAGCAATTCAATGCCGCGCTGGCAAGCTTCGGCTATCCGCCCTGTCCGGGCGACATCATGCTCACCAATCCGCTCTGGCGGCAGCCGCTGTCCGGCTTCAAAGAGGCATTTGGCGGCTGGATCTACGGCGCCGACCCGCAGGGCGTGATGAACCTGGCGATCTTCCTCGACGCTGTCGCCGTCGCCGGCGACAGCGCCTTGCTCGACGCGGCGCGAAGCCATCTCGGCGCGATCATGGCTGACAACCAAGGCTTCCTGGCCCGCTTCGCGCAGGCCGCCGACCAGTTCGTCGAGACGGGCCCCTGGTGGACGCGCCTCGTGAACCGGCGCAGTGAGCAGATTGTCGACCTGAAGAAGATCGGCACCTTTCCGATCGTCCACGGCGCCCGATCTCTGGCGCTGCAATACCGCATCGACGCGCGAAGTACCGCGCAGCGCCTGCAAAGGCTCGCCGAGCAGCGCCACCTGACGCAAAGCGTGGCGCGCGATCTGACCGATGCGCTGCACTTTCTGATGCGGCTCAAGCTCGAACAGCAGTTGCTTGCGCGCCAGACGGGAGAACCGGTTGGCAATCAGGTTTCGCTCGATGCGTTGGGCGCTCTCGAGCGCGACATGCTCGAGGAATCGCTCGCGATCGTCGGCCGCTTTCGCCAGCACCTGCGCCAGCATTTCAGGCTCGACCTCTTGTGAGCGTGGCCTCGACGCGGATTAGCCCGTGAAATTGACCGCGCCCGCGAACTGAGCACAATCCCTCGAAGGCGGCCTGCTGAGGTGGCCTCATCCCGAAAGACGATCGATGGAGTTCAAGGACTACTACAAAGTGCTCGGCGTCGAACGTGGTGCGAGCGAAGACGAGATCAAGAAGGCGTTTCGCAAGCTCGCGCGCAAGCACCATCCCGACGTGAACAAGGCGGCCGACGCCGCGGCCCGCATGCAGGATCTGAACGAGGCCTACGACGTGCTGCGCGACCCCGAAAAGCGCGCCGCCTACGACCGCGTCGGCCAGGGCATGCGCGGCGGGCAGGAGTTTCGCCCACCGCCGGGGTGGGACGCCGGCTTCGAGTTCAGCGGCGCACCCGAAGGCGCGGGCTTCGGCGATCACAGCGACTTCTTCGAGACGCTGTTCGGCGCTGCGCGACGCGCACGCGGGCATGCTCCGGGCGGAGGCGGCCGAAGCATGCGTGGCGAGGACCATCACGCGAAGATCGTCATCCCGCTCGAAGACGCGTTTCACGGCGCGACGCGAGGCCTGTCGCTGCGCGCCCCCGAGCTCGACGCGAGCGGCCATGTCGTGCTGAGCGAGCGCGAACTGCAGGTGAAGATCCCGAAGGGCATCCGCGCCGGGCAGCAGATCCGGCTTGCGGGCCAGGGATCGCCGGGCCTGCGCGGCGAGCCCGCGGGCGACCTGTATCTTGAGGTCGAGTTCGAGCCGCATGCACGCTTTCGCGTCGATGGCCGCGACCTCTACGTGACGCTGCGCGTCGCGCCGTGGGAGGCCGCGCTCGGCGCAAGCGTGCCGGTGCGCACACCCGACGGCGAATTGCAGATGAGCGTGCCGCCCGGTTCGCAGGGTGGGCGCAAGCTGCGCCTGAAGGGCCGCGGCATTCCGGGCTCGACGCCGGGTGATCTCTACGTCGTGCTCGATGTCGTGCTGCCGCCGGCGACGAGTGAGAAGGCGAAGGCCTTGTACGAACAGATGGCGCGCGACCTCGCGTTCGACCCGCGCGCCAGCGGGGAGGGTGGGCAATGAAAGTCATCGCAACCGGCGTGTGCATTGGCGTCGACGCCTGGCTCGATCTGGAGACGCTGGCGCAGGCCAGCGGCGTGCAGGTCGAATACGTTCACACGCTGATCGACGAGGGCCTCATCGAGCCGCCGCCCCAGGCGCCCGCGCTGCACTTCGGCAGCACCGAGCTCGCCCGCGTGCGGCGCATCCGGAGGTTGCAACACGATTTCGAGGCGAATCTGCAAAGCGTCGCCGTAATGCTCGACCTGATCGACGAGGTCGAGCGATTGCACGCGGCAATGCGGCGAGGCGGATTGGAGGGCTGAATGCCGCGGGTCCGACCTTCGCGCTGAATTCATCGCCTTTGCTGCTTGCGAGCGGATGTTGCATCCGGCGCGTCAGACCTCGGTAAGCACAGGGTCCAGAATGGCGCGGTTCCCACTGCAAGGAGACCGCGCCATGTTTCAAGGCCTCGCCGCGCAGCGCCTGCTGG
>JBDTSN010000117.1:0-6444 GCA_039931145.1 Burkholderiales bacterium
ACATGCCGCCCGGCACCGGCGACATCCAGCTCACGCTCAGCCAGCGCGTGCCGCTCACCGGCGCGGTGATCGTGACGACGCCGCAGGACATCGCCCTGCTCGATGCGAAGAAGGGCATCAAGATGTTCGAGAAGGTCGGCGTGCCGATTCTCGGCATCGTCGAGAACATGGCGGTGCACATCTGCTCGAACTGCGGCCACGTCGAACATATCTTTGGTGCCGATGGCGGCAAGCGCATGGCGAACGAATACAAGGTCGACTACCTCGGCGCGCTGCCGCTTGCGATCGGCATCCGCGAGCAGGCTGACTCGGGCAAGCCGACCGTGGTGAGCGACCCGGACGGCGAGATCGCCGGCATCTACAAGAGCGTCGCGCGCCAGGTCGCGGTGAGCATCGCGCAGCGGGTGAAGGAATCGCCATCCAAGTTCCCGACGATCACCATCTCCAAGACGACCTGATGACGACCCCAAGACGGCTACGGCGACTCCGGCCCGCTTGCGGGCCGAGGAGAGTTCAGTCCTCTTGGGAGCGGTCCGGCGAAGACTGAACATGACCGAGCGCCCCGCGATCGACCTCGCGATCGTGATGGAGCGCGAGACGGCGCCCAATCAGTGGGAGGCGTGGCGGCACCGGCCAGTCGAGGTGGTGCAACAGGAACCGGCGTTCGGCGTCACGGCGCACATGCTGCGTGATGACGGACGCGTGATGCGAACACTGCATCCGGGGTTCCGACTTGAGCTCTTTCGCGACGAATGCGAGGGTTACCACCTGAACCTCAGCTCAGGCGCGCCAGTCTGGTTCATCCTCTGGCGCAGCGATGACGAAGACCCGTCGCGTGCGTGGCCGGTGACGGTGAGCGTTTCCTACAACGAGGCCGGCCGCTGGCTCGACGCCCAGGAGCGCGTCGACAACCTGCCGCTGCCGGCTGAAATCGTGCAATGGCTGCAGGCTTTCAACGACGAATACTACCGGCCCGAGCCGAAGCGGCGCAGGCGTCCGGCGTCGTTCCTGCCGCCGGCGCAACGCGAGGAATGATGCCCATGCCGCGACGCCCGCCTTGTTGCAACTGCACAGCGCGCAGATGGTCGTGCTGCCGCGTACGGCGCGGCGGCGTGTTGGTGCAATGAGCGACGACGAAGGCTTCTTCTCACGCTGGTCGCGACGCAAGACACAGCTGCGCGAGGGCGAGGCGCCGCCTGACAAGTCGACGCACGTTGTGTCGCGTCCCACAGAGCCCGCCAATACACCGCCGATCAACACACTTCAGTCGGCTGCGGAACGTGTGCAAGCGTCGGCCGCACGGCAAACTGACGCGCCGTCGTACGACGCAACGCCGCCGGAACGGCCACCACTCACGCTGGCCGATGTGGCGCAACTGACACCCACGTCGGATTTTTCCCGGTTTGTCGGCGCGGGTGTCGACGAGTCGGTCCAGCATGCGGCATTGAAGAAGCTCTTCAGCGACCCGCATTTCAACGTGATGGACGGTCTGGACACCTACATCGGCGACTACAACACGCCGAATCCGATTCCCGCCGCGATGATGCGACGCCTTGTCGAGTCAAAGGCCCTGCGCGTTTTCGATGCGCCGCCGCCCGGCGCCGATGCCGCGCCGGCGTCGGTCGAATCCGCAGGAATGACCCCGGCGCCGGTTCTGCCACAGTCGGCCGCCAACGCCGGCATTTCCGATCCCTCGGCACAAGCTCGTGCCGACATCACCTCTTGCGAACCCGACACCGATGAAGACACTGCTTTGCGACTGCAACCGGACGATGCCGCTGACGCGACAGGCGCTGGCAAGCATCGCCCAGGCCCTCGGACCTGACGCTGCCGACGGTCTCGAAACCGGGCATACGCTCTTGTGCCGGCGCGAGGCGGGCGCGTTCCAGCGCGCCGCGAAGAGCGGCGAAGAACTGCTCGTCGCGTGCACGCAGGAAAGTCGCCTGTTCCTCGAACTCGCCGCCGAGACCGAAGGCGCGCCGGGCTTGCAGGAGCGGCCGATCCGCTTCGTCAACATTCGAGAGACCGGCGGCTGGAGCCAGGCAGCCCGCAAGACGCCCGCCTCGGTCGTACCGAAGATCGTGGCGCTCGTCGCCGCCGCACAGTTGCCGGAGCCCGAACCGGTCGCGACGGTCAGCTACAAGTCCGCCGGGCGCGTGCTCGTCATCGGCAGCGCGAACCGCGCGTTGCGCGCGGCCGAGATGCTTGCCGACAAGCTCGACGTGAGCCTGCTGATCCCGGGCGCGAAGGGCAACCTGCCGCAAGCGCGCACGCTTGCCGTTCACGCCGGCAAGGTGACGAAGGTCGCCGGCTGGCTCGGCGCGTTCGACGTGCAATGGCAAAGCAGCAATCCGATCGACCTCGACCTTTGCACGCGCTGCAACGCGTGCATCGACGCGTGTCCGGAAGGCGCGATCGGATTCGCCTACCAGATCGACCTCGACAAATGCAAGGCGCATCGCGACTGCGTTCGCGTGTGCGATGCGGCTGGGGCGATCGACTTCGAGCGCGAACCTGTCGAGACGACGGAGCGTTTCGATCTCGTCCTCGACCTCGGCGCGGCGCCGCTGATCGCGCTGCACCAGCCGCCGCAGGGCTACTTTCACGCCGCCGACGACGAGGCGCTCGTGCGCGCGGTGCTCGAATTGCGCGAACTCGTCGGCGAGTTCGAAAAGCCGAAGTTCTTCCAATACAAGGCCAAGCTTTGTGCGCACAGCCGCAACGAGCTCGTCGGCTGCACCGCCTGCATCGAGGTCTGCTCGGCGCAGGCGATCACGAGCGACGTGAACGGCACGGGCGGCATCGTCGTCAACCCGATGCTGTGCGTCGGCTGCGGCGCGTGCACGACGGTCTGCCCGAGCGGCGCGATGGCCTTCGCAACGCCGCGCGCGCCAGAGCAGGGACGCCACATCCGCACGTTGCTCGCAACCTATCTACGCGCTGGCGGTCTCGCCGCCGCGGGTGCGCCGGCATTGCTCGTACACAGCCAGGGTGAGGGCAGCCGGCTGATCGGCGAACTCGGCCGCGCGGCGCGCACTTCGGCCGCGGTGCACGGCGTGCCGGCGCGCGTGCTGCCGCTCGCCGTGTGGCATACGGCATCGGTCGGCATCGACCTCTGGCTGAGCGCAATTGCGCACGGTGCAGCGCAGGTCTGGGTGCTCGTGACGCACGAGGAGGCGCCCGAATATCGCATCGCGCTCGCGGCGCAGATGGGCGTTGCGCAGGCCGTTCTTTCCGGCCTCGGCTATGCGGGCGAGCACTTCCGGCTAATCGACGCCGAAGACACCGCGGCGCTCGACAAGGCGTTGCAGGCGGCGTCTGCGCAGTCGGTGAAGACGCCCGCGACCTTCAACGTGCAGGCCGACAAGCGCGGCACGCTCGACCTCGCAGTCGATCATCTGTTCGCGCACGCGCCGCATCCGGGCGAGTCGATCGCACTCGACGCGCAAGTCAGCCCGTGGGGCAGCCTGGATATCGACAAGGAACGCTGCACGATGTGCCTGAGCTGCGTTGGCGCGTGCCCCGAAGCGGCACTTGCGGACAACCCCGACAAGCCGCAACTGCGATTCATCGAGAGCAATTGCGTCCAGTGCGGCCTCTGCGCCGTCACCTGCCCGGAGCAGGCGATCACGCTAGTGCCGCGCCTGTGGCTTGCCGACGGCGGACGCGCGCGCAAGCAGATGCGCCTGCTCAACGAGGCCGAGCCGTTTGCCTGCGTACGCTGCGGCAAGCCGTTCGGCACGCTGCGCGCGATCGAGGCGATCGTCAGCCGGCTCGCCGGGCACTCGATGTTCCAGGGCGCGGCGGCCAAACGGCTCAAGATGTGCTCGGATTGCCGCGTGATCGACATCCACACGAGTGCCGATGAAGTGAGGATCGACCAATTGTGAAGTCCGTGAAACCGATGACTCCCGGTGCACCGACCGACGACGGCGAGGAACTCGCGCGGGCCGAGGTCTATGGCCTCTTCGCGGCGCTCTTCCAGGTCGCTCCATCGCCCGAGCTCTACGCGCAACTGCAGGTCGCACCGACGCAGGCGCCCGTGGCCGGCGCCTTTCTCGAGCACGGCTTCGGCGGGCTCGTCGCTGCATCGCGCCGCCTGCCGCTCGACGCGGTGCGCGCCGAATACACCGCGCTCTTCGAGGGCATCGGCAAGCCCGAGGTGTTTCTCTATGCGTCGTACTTCGTCGCCGGCGCGCTCAACGAAAGGCCGCTCGTCAAGCTGCGCGATGCGCTGCGCGCGCTCGGTCTCGAGCGCGACGCGACGATCCTCGAGACCGAGGATCACATCGCCTGTCTGTGCGAGGTGATGCGCTATCTGATCGCGGGCGACGATCTCGCGTCGAGCAATCTCTCGACGCAGCAACACTTCTTCAACACCCAGCTCCGGCCCTGGGCGGACGACCTCTGGGATGTGCTCGATGCGCACCCGAAGAGCGACTTCTACCGCGCACTCGCGGCCTTCGCGCGCGACTTCTTCAGCGTCGAAGCGCAGGCCTTCGACATGGTCAATGGCTGAAAGGATTTGGACGGGCTTCGAAGTTCATGTACATATCGGGGCCTATGTTGATCCGTGCCTACCCTGATGACGCCGGCACGGTTGCAGCCTAGAGTCGGTCAACGCAGTCACCCCGGAGGTCAGACCATGAAGCAGCCGCCGTCGCAACCCACCGCCAAGACCGCAACACCCATCAAGCGGCGCGGCGTCCTCATCGGAACCGGCGTGGCGGCGTTGGCCGGCGTCGCGGCGACAGTCGCTTCGCGCGCCGGGCAAGTGGAGGTCGCCGAAACGCAGGCGAAGGCGCGTCAACAAGACGCCGCCGACGGCTACCGGCTGTCGGATCACGTGAAGCGCTACTACAAGACGATTCAGGTCTGAACCCGCAGCCCACTGCAGCACGCGGACTTTGGGAGTTTCCATGTTGTTGACACGCAAATCCACAGGCGGCCTCGAGGCCGCGCCGTCATCGCTCGTCGCCAGCCTGTCGCGCGGCGTCTCACGTGCGATCCCGACCATGGACCGGCGCGCGTTCCTGCGTCGATCCGGCCTCGGTGTCGGCGCCGGCCTCGCGGCCTCGCAGTTGACGCTGATGCGCAAGGCGAAGGCGGCCGATGCACCTGCCGCGGCCGAAGGCGCGCCGAAAGTGCAGGTCAGGCGCACGGTCTGCACCCATTGCTCGGTCGGTTGCGCGGCAGATGCGGTGGTCGAGAACGGCGTCTGGGTGCGCCAGGAGCCGGTGTTCGATTCGCCGCTCAACCTCGGCGCGCACTGCGCCAAGGGCGCCGCGCTGCGCGAGCATGGGCACGGCGAGTTCAGGCTCAAGTACCCGATGAAGCTGGTCGATGGCAAGTACCAGCGCATTTCGTGGGATCAGGCGCTGAACGAAGTCAGCGCGAAGATGCTCGAGTTGAAGAAGCAAAGCGGCCCCGACTCGATGTTTCTCGTCGGCTCCTCCAAGCACAACAACGAACAGGCGTACCTGTTGCGCAAGTGGATCAGCCTCTGGGGCAGCAACAACTGCGACCACCAGGCGCGCATCTGCCACTCCACGACCGTTGCCGGCGTCGCCAACACCTGGGGTTACGGTGCGATGACGAACTCGTACAACGACATGCAAAACAGCAAGGCGGCGCTCTACATCGGCTCGAACGCCGCCGAGGCGCACCCGGTCTCGCTGCTGCACATGCTGCACGCGAAGGAGAGCGGCACGAAGATGATCGTCGTCGATCCGCGCTTCACGCGCACTGCGGCGAAGGCGGACCAATACGTGCGCATCCGGTCCGGCTCGGACATCCCGTTCCTGTTCGGCATGCTGTATCACATCTTCAACAACGGCTGGGAAGACAAGCAGTACATCGCCGACCGCGTCTATGGCATGGACAAGGTGCGTGAGGACGTGCTTGCGAACTGGACGCCCGACAAGGTCGAGGAGGCGTGCGGCGTCGATGAGGCGACCTGCCTGCTGGCGGCGCGGACGATGGCCGAGAACCGGCCGAGCACGCTCGTGTGGTGCATGGGGCAGACGCAGCACTCGACCGGTAGCGCGATGGTGCGCGCGTCGTGCATCGTGCAACTCGCGCTCGGCAACGTCGGCAAGAGCGGCGGCGGCGCCAACATCTTCCGCGGCCACGACAACGTGCAGGGCGCGACCGACATCGGCCCGAACCCCGATTCGCTGCCCGGCTACTATGGCCTGTCCGAGGGCTCGTGGAAGCATTTTGCGACGGTCTGGGGTGTTGACCTGGAGTGGATCAAGAAGCAGTACGCGCCGGGCATGATGAACAAGTCCGGCATGACGGTGTCGCGCTGGATCGACGGCGTGCTCCTGCCGAACGACGTGATCGACCAGCCGTCGAACCTGCGCGGCCTCATCTACTGGGGGCACGCACCGAACTCGCAGTCGCGCGGGCTCGAGATGAAGAAGGCGATGGACAAGCTCGACC
>JBDTSN010000118.1:0-6442 GCA_039931145.1 Burkholderiales bacterium
TGTGGCAGCGCACCGGTCTGCCTAGAATCGAGCAGACCCCTGACCGTACTCCATGTTTCGCTTCTTCAAGAAAAAACCGCCGCCCGCTGTCCCGTCCGCCGAGCCTGCCGCCGCACCTGCCGCCGAATCTTCCGTAGTGACGCCGGCCGCGGCGCCGCAAGCGGCCAAGCCGGCCGTGCTCGCAGCGCAGGTGGTGCAGATGCCGGCGCTAAAGCCGATTTCCTCCGAGGTGCCGGCACCCGAGCCGCCGCCAGGCGCTTCCCTTCGTGAGGAAATGACACCCTCGGCGGCGGCCGACCCACAGCGGGTGGGATGGCGCGACAAGCTGCGCAGCGGCTTGCGCAAGACGGGCTCCAGCATCACCCAGGTCTTCACGAGCGCGCGCATCGACGACGCGCTCTACGAAGAGCTCGAGGCGGCCTTGTTGATGGCTGACACGGGTGTGGCGGCAAGCGAGCACCTGCTCGCGGACCTGAAACGGCGTGTGAAGGCGGCGCGCGCGACCGAACCGCAGGCGGTCAAGGCACTGCTCGCCGACGCGATCACTGAACTGCTCTCGCCGCTCGAGGGAGCGCTCACGGTCGGGCACGAGACACCGACCGTGATCATGGTTGTCGGCGTTAACGGTGCGGGCAAGACGACGAGCATCGGCAAGCTCACGCGCCATCTTGCGCAAGCCGGGCAGAAAGTGCTGCTCGCCGCGGCCGACACTTTTCGCGCCGCGGCGCGCGAGCAGCTCGCGGTATGGGCCGGTCGGAACAATGTCGAAATCGTCAGCCAACAGGACGGCGACCCGGCGGCGGTGACTTTCGACGCGGTGACCGCCGGCCGCGCGCGCGGCTGCGACGTCGTCATCGCCGACACGGCGGGCCGCTTGTCGACGCAAACGCACCTGATGGAAGAACTGAAGAAGATCCGACGCACGATCGCAAAGGCGCAGGCCTCGGCGCCGCACGAAGTACTGCTCGTCGTCGACGGCAATACGGGGCAGAACGCGCTGTCGCAGGTGAAGGCATTCGACGAGGCGCTTGGCCTCACGGGGCTCATCGTCACCAAGCTTGACGGCACCGCCAAAGGTGGCGTGCTGGCGGCGATCGCGCTCTGGTCGCGCGGTCGAGCCAAGCCGGTGCCGGTCTACTTCATCGGCGTCGGCGAGAAGCTCGAAGACTTGCAGACGTTCAATGCGCGCGAATTCGCGCAGGCGCTGCTCGGCTGAACCTGTCGCCTTTCGTTCGTCGTCTTGTTCGTCGATCTACTCGCGTGTCTTGGGGCGCGGCAGCGGCACCGGGCGGGAGTCGAGATCGTCGAAGAAGGTCGAGGGCAGCGGCTCGCCGACCGGCACGTCGGATGCCGGCGTTTCGGTCTCGCCGGGCTGCGCCTGCCGGCTTGCGGTCGCGGCATCCTTGTTGGACGCTTCCGACACTTGCGCAAGTCCGTCGCGTCCGAATACCAGCTCGGACACCCTATCCTCCTCCGGTAGGGCGCCTTCGCGCCAATTCAGAACGCGCAGGCCTGCCTTTCGCAGCACGCGATCCATGCGTGTGTGGCGCTCAACGCCGCGCTCCGAATCCTTACCTTGCTCCGGCCGCACATTGACGATGGCGAGTACCTGGAAGGTGCTGTCGCAGACGAGCAGGTCGGCGTTGAGCCGGCCCACACGACGCATCCATTCGCGATACGAATGGCGCGTAGGCACGCGCAGGAATCGCGACAGCGGCACCTGCGCAAGCACTGCATAGCCCGGAGGGAGATTGCGCACCAGCAGTTGGTAGGCGCGCTGCTCAGGCGTCGTCAGTACGCGCGACACCTCGGGCGGCCAGGCGGCGATGGTGTCGAGCGCGTCTTCGGGCCGGACGCGCTCACCATCGCCCGAGCCGGAGCGCCGGCGCAGCCACCACCAGCCAATCACGAGGCAAAGAATGGCGACGAATGCAATGACCGGAGCTGTCATGGACGGACCGTCGGTTTGCGAAGGTCGAACGTTGGCACGAAAGACGGGCCAAGTCCAGCGCCGGGTTTTCGCGTCCCTTTGGCCCCGAAAAGTCGCCGCCTTAGCGCATGCCGGGCGGCATCATGCCTTTCATGCCGCCCATGCGCTTCATCATCTTCATCAGGCCGCCGCCCTTCATCTTCTTCATCATGTCGCGCATCTGCTCGTACTGTTTGAGCAGGCGGTTCACTTCCTGAACATGCACGCCGGCGCCAGCGGCGATGCGGCGCTTGCGCGTCGCCTTTAGCAGATCGGGCTTGCGGCGCTCCTGCGGGGTCATCGAACAGATGACGCCCTCCATGCGCTTCACGTCGCGCTCGGCGCGGTCCATGTCGGCTTGCCCGGCTTTGGCGGCCATCTGGGTCGGCAGCTTGTCGATCAGGCCCGACAGGCCACCCATCTTCTTCATCTGAGAGAGCTGCATCAGGAAATCGTTCAAATCGAACGCATCGCCCGACCGGACCTTGTCTGCGAGCTTTTGCGCGGCGGCGACATCGACGCCCTTTTGCACCTCTTCGACGAGCGCCAGGATGTCGCCCATGCCGAGCACACGCGCCGCGTGGCGCTCGGCGTCGAAGACCTCGAGGCCGTCGATCTTCTCGCTCGTGCCGGCGAACTTGATCGGCACGCCGGTGACAGCGCGAACCGACAGCGCCGCGCCGCCGCGCGAATCGCCGTCCGTCTTGGTCAGCACGATGCCGGTCAGTGGCAGTGCGTCCTTGAACGCCTTGGCGGTGTTCACCGCGTCCTGGCCCTGCATCGCATCGACGACGAACAGCGTTTCGACTGGCTTCAACACCGCATGCAGTTCGGTGATTTCGCGCATCAGCGCTTCGTCGATCGCGAGCCGCCCGGCGGTGTCGACGAGCAGCACGTCAAAGTAGTGCTTGCGCGCGTGGTCGAGCGCGGCGAGCGCGATTGCCGACGGCTTGTCGCTCGCGCTCGATGGGAACCATTCGGCGCCCGCCTGCTGGGTGACGATCTTCAATTGTTCGATTGCCGCCGGCCGGTAGACGTCGGCTGAAACGGTGAGCACCTTTTTCTTACGCTTGGTTGCAAGATAGCGCGCGAGCTTGGCCGTCGTTGTCGTTTTGCCCGCGCCTTGCAAGCCTGCCATCAGGATGACCGCCGGCGGCTGCACCGCGAGTTCGATGTCCGCCACGCCCTCGCCCATCGTCGCCGCCAGTTCGCGCTGCACGACACCCACCAGCGCCTGCCCCGGCGTGAGCGAACCGACGACCTCGGCGCCGAGCGCCTTCGCCTTCACGCGGGCGACGAAGTCGCGCACCACGGGCAGCGCGACGTCGGCCTCGAGCAGCGCCATGCGCACCTCGCGCAGCATCTCCTGCACGTTGTCTTCGGTGATGCGGGCCTGGCCGCGCATCGTCTTGACGAGCCGGCTCAGGCGTTCGGTGAGGGAGGAGGCCATTGGGGCTTGGGACGCGGCGCGGGGTGGCGGCAAACGCGTCAGTACACTGTGCGGATGATTCTATCGTTCGGCTCCGCGGCGCCCGTGCTGGCCGTGCCCAGCGCGGTGGCGCTGGCCGGTTATGTCGCCGCTGCATTGCTCGACGAACGACGCGTGAAGTGGCTGCGCGCGGCGCTGATCGTCGGCTGGATCGCGCACGCGTTCGCGATTGCAGCCGACGTTTCAGGCATCGGCAGCCCGCTGCCTGGGGCGCGCTTCGGTTTCGCGCCGGCGCTGTCGGCGACGCTCTGGCTGGTGCTCGCGGTGCATGCGGTTGAAAGCCGCTTCGTGCCGTTGCCGGGGGTGCGGCGGACGCTCGCGCTGCTCGGCGCGCTGGCGGTTGCACTCGCCTGGTGGTTCCCGGGCGAGATGTGGGCGCACGGTGGCTCGCCGTGGGAGCCGCTGCACTGGGTGCTCGGTATCGCGTCTTACGGCTTGTTCGGCGCCGCGGTGCTGCATGCTGCGTTGCTCAACAGCGCCGAGCGCCGCATGCGTCTGATGCACACGCCGGGCGCGATCGCCGCTGAGTCGCCGCCCGGCGGAATTGCTGCCGGCGTGCCTCCCGGCGCGACTGTTGCGGGCGCGCCTTCCGGCGCGATGGGGCTGCCGCTGTTGCGCCTCGAGAAGCTGACCTTCCGCTTTGTCTGGGCAGGCTTTCTTGCGCTTTCTGCAACCCTCGCTCTCGGCTGGTGGTTCGCTAACCCTTGGCACTGGGATCACAAGACGGTGTTCTCGATCCTCGGCTGGATTGTTTTCGCCGGGCTGCTCGCCGGGCGCCACACCTTCGGCTGGCGCGGGCGGCGCGCGACCGGCTGGCTCTACGCCGGGGCCGCGCTGCTACTGCTCGCCTACGTCGGTTCGCGCTTCGTGCTCGAAGTGCTGCTGCAGCGGTCGAGCTTTGCCTAGTCAAGCTCCAATCGGCCGCTGAGATGAAACGACCCCAAGCTCACTACGTTCGCGTCCCCCGGGGCCCTGAGGGGCCACAGCGTGGACCCGGGGAGCTTCAGCGACTTCGGGCGGCCGGGCGCCACTGAAATGAAGTACATCATCGTGCTGCTCGTGATCCTCGTCGTTGTCTGGCTCGCGCGCAGTGGCAGCCGCCGCGTGACGCGGACAGATCGCTCGAAGACGCCACTGCCTCCGCACGAAGACATGGTTGCATGCAGCCAGTGCGGTTTGCACATGCCGCGCAGCGAGGCGCTGCCGGGACGCGGCGGGCACTTCTGCAGCGACGTGCACCGCGCCGAATTCGAGCGCGCGCACGAATGAGTGAGTGAGATGCCATCGGATGGGCCTGCGATGACCCCGGCTCCGTCGCCATCCGACGCCGCTGCGTTACTCGCAAGCGAGCGTCGCCAGACCGATCGGCGCGCGCGCGAACGCCGCTCGGCGCCGCAGCCGGCGCCACAAGAATCATGGTTCGGCGGGCAGGGCGACGAAGCCGAGTCGCAGTGGCGCGAGGCGCAACTGGCCGGCGACGGCGAGTCCCGCTTCGATGCTGGCTTGCCGGCGGGCGACGGCGCGGCGACCGACTCACGCTTTCTGACACGCCAGGCGCAGCGCATCGTCGACGCCGGGCAGACCGCGTTCGTGCGTGTTTACCGTGCATTCCTCGCGGCGCGCGCGGCGATCGGCGGGATGTTGCTCATCACGCTCGCGGTCGCCGAGGTGTTCGGCGTGCAGCCGAGCGTGGAGGTGCTTGTCCTTTGCCTGAGCTATGCCGCGCTGTCGATCGGCATGTGGCTCCTGCCGTTCTTGCGCCCACCGGCTGCGACGCCGCCTCCGGCCCGGTTGCGCGCCTCGCAATGGCTGGCGACAATCGGCGTCGACATCGTGTGCTTTACGGCGCTGCATGTGCTGGCGCCGGTCGCGGGGCTGAACTATGTCGCGCTGCTCGTGCTGCCGGCGCTGATGGCGGGTGTCGTGACGCCGCGGCGGATCGCGCTTGCCACGTCGGCGGCGATCACGCTCGTGCTGCTCGGCGTCGCCTGGCTCAACGTACTCGCCGGTGGTGACGTGACGGTGCTGATGTCGCAGGCGGGCCTCGCCGGCAGCGGCATGTTCGTCATCACTGTGCTGGCGAGCGAACTCGCAGGACGCCTCGCGCGCGAGGAACTGACGGCGCGCGGCAGCCTGGAACTGGCGCGCCAGCAGGCGCAACTCAATCGCCTCGTGATCGAGGAGATGCAGGACGGCGTGCTCGTCGTCGACCGGCGTGGCCGGGTGCGTGCGGCGAATCCGGCGGCGTGCGCGCTGCTCGCGCCAGAGGGCGGCAGCGTTTCCGCTCCGTTCGCGCTGCGCGGCGTCGGCGCCTGGTCGGCGCTCGTCGATGCCGTCGAGCGCGCTTTCGTCGAAGGCGTGTGGCCCGAGGCAGGGCGCGACGTCGTCATCGAGTTCGAGCCCGGTGCGTCGCGCACGCTACGCACCCGGGTGCGCTTCACGCGCCGGCGCGACGCGCCAGGCAGCGAAGAATTCTGCGTTCTCTTCATCGAGGACGTACGCAGCATGCAGGCGCGCACGCTGCAGGAAAAGCTCGCTGCGATGGGGCGTGTGTCGGCCGCCATTGCGCACGAAATCCGGAACCCGCTGGCGGCGATCGCGCAAGCGAACGCCTTGCTCGCAGAGGACGCGGAGAGCGTCGAGCAGCGCCAGCTCACGCGCATGGTGGCCGACAACGTGCAGCGCCTGAAGCGCATCGTCGACGACGTGATGGAGCTCTCGCCGGGTGGTGTGCACGGCGCGAGCGTGATCGATGCTGGCGCGCAAGCGCGCGCCGTGTGCGCCGACTGGGCGCGCATGAACAGCGTCGCCTTCGGTGCGAATGGCGTGCTGCAGACCGAGTTGCCCGCGGAGCCGTTGCACGTGTTGTTCGATGCCGACCACTTGCGCCGCGTGCTCGTCAACCTGCTCGACAACGCGCGCCGCCACGCGTCGTCGGCGCCCGGTTCGATGCAACTGCTGCTGCACGGCAGGGACGCGAATGT
>JBDTSN010000119.1:0-6441 GCA_039931145.1 Burkholderiales bacterium
CGAGCGCCTGGATCGTCGCCGCGAGCATGCGCGCGTTCTGCTCGAGCCAGTACTGCACGGTGCGCAGCTCTTCGATGCGCTTGTCGAGCTCCTCGGGGTTGATCGTCGGCGCGATCCACTGACCGACGCCAGGGATCGCCCCGCCGGCGTTCTTCACCAGGCTTTCGAGAAAGTCGAAGCCGGGAACGAGTTTCGCGAAGTTGGCAGTGTCAGCCATGCTGTCTCCAAGACGTTGAGTGATTGAGTGCGTGCCGGGTCATTGTGCCGCGCTTGGGGCCAGCGTGCGCCGCCGCACCTCAGCGCTTGAATTCGATCCGCCGTACCTCGAAGCCACGCTGCGCAAGAAGCTGCGGCAGACCCTGCGGGCCGAACATGTGCAACGAGCCGACGGCAGCGAAGACACGTTGCCCGCCGGCGTGCAGTCTGGCGATGCGCTCGGCAAGCGGCGGGTTGCGGTCATCGAGCAGGCGCTTGAGTTCGGCGCGCTCGGCCTCGGTGTCGGCGCAATCGCACCACGCTTCGTAGCGCGCGAGTTCGTCGGCCCGCCCTTCATCCCAGATACTCGCGACGCGCAACAGCATCGGCCGCACCTTGCCCTGCTCGAGATCCGCAAGGCCACTGTCCAGCCGCTCGTCGGCGGTCTTTGGATCGCCCCTGATCAGCGCAAGTTGCGCTTCGGGCGTCTCGAGCGAAACGACCTGCTTGCCGAGCACGCGCGCGATGGTCGCCAGGAAGCTGTCGATCGCGAAGGCGGGGTCGAGCCCGTCGGCACGCGCGGCAAGCGTCGTCAACGCCGCAAGCTGCACCATGGGCGAGAGCTGCGCCATCGCTGCGGGCGGCAGGCATTGCGCGGCGAGCTGCGCCTGGAGTCGCGCCTCGAGTGCTTTGGGCACCGCCTCACCGGGCTTGGCGCGCATGCCCTCGGCCAGTTGGCGCTGGATGTCAGCATCCTGCACGTCGAGTTCGAGCGCAATCGTGTCGCTTGCCTTGATCGCTTGCAGCACAAGCGGCCCCGGGATCAACCACGCCGCACGGCCCACATGCACCGTGCCGTAGAGCCAGGAGGTACGGCCGTCGCGCTCGATGCGCCACAGGAAGCCGCGGTCGGGCGCCGGACCCAAAACGATCTCCTGCGCTGCAGCTTTGCCTTGGTCGGCTTCGTGTAGTGCGGCTTCGATCTGCGCCGACGCCAGCGCCTGTACGTCGGGCGCGCAGCTCGCCGGCTCGGCGGCGCGCGCGGCCGATGGCGCGAGAAAGAATGCGACAAAGGCCAGCAGGCACGTCGACAACAGGATGCCACGCCGCCGTCGATGCGCGCCGCACAGCCCGCTCAAATCCGACGCAGCGCGCAGGGCGACTCTGTTCGCGCCGGCCTTCACGCGGCCAGGGGTTGGCGCCATCCTCACCGCCCCGCCGGGCGCGGCGTGAGCCGCAACACGCCGTCCTGTTGCGAAAAGTGAAGTTGCGACAGCACGTCCATGCCGAGCAGCGGCGCTGCCAGATCGGGCAGCACCGCGACGCGCAGTCGCTCGGCGCGCACGCCGCCGTCAAGCTCGATGTCGGCGCGCGCGAGCATGCCCTGAACCGTACCGCCCGCAGTGGATGAGGTGACGCGACCCTCGCCGCGCAGCCCGGCGCGCTCGGCGAGCGCAAGCGGCAGCGCGGTCGAGCTGGCCCCGGTATCGACGAGGAACTCGACGGCTATGCCGTTGACCCGCCCTGGCCAGTGATAGTGACCGTCGGGGCCGCGCCGGATCTCGATCACGCCGTCCGTCGTCGCCGTGAAGCGCGCACGTTGCTCGTGCGCCTGCCAGAACTGCACGGCGAGAAACAGCGCTACACCTAGCAGGCCCCAGACGGTGATGATCTTGAGCGTGGGCGGAAAGTCCCTCATCCGCGAAGCCTCACTGCGCGCTGCATCGCGCGCTGGCGTCGGATTCAATCACTGGCTCTTGTCCTGCGCGGACACCAACCACTGCGCCAGCGCGGTATAGAGCCTTCCTGCCTGCAAGGGCTTGGCGAGGTGATCGGACATGCCGGCGTCGATGCAACGCTGTCGGTCGCTCGCGAAAGCATCTGCGGTGAGCGCGATGATCGGCGTGTCGCGATAGGCGTCAAGCCGGCGGATGCGACGTGTGGCCTCGATTCCATCGAGCGTGGGCATGTGCACGTCCATCAGGATCAGATCGTAGTGGCTGCGCTCGGCCATCGCGATTGCCTGCGCGCCGTCCGCCGCGTCGTCGGCGGCGATACCGACCGCATCGAGTTGAGCGCGGGCGACGATCCGATTCACTTCGTTGTCGTCGACGACGAGCAGCCGGACGCCGGCGAGCGCGCCGCGCAGCAGCGCCTCGGCCTGCTCCACGCCGACCTCCGCCGCCGGCGCGCGTGCGGCCGTTGCACCCGCCGGCGCAGGCGGCAACCGCGCCGTGAACCAGAACCGGCTGCCAACGCCCGGCGTGCTTTGCAGACCCACTTCACCACCCATCGCGCGCACCAGATAGCGATTGATCGCAAGCCCCAGGCCACTGCCCGTCTGCACGCGCGTCAGCGCGCCGTCGGCCTGCTCGAACGATTCGAAGATGCGCGCCTGGTCGGCAGGCGCGACGCCGATGCCGCTGTCTTCAACCTCGAAGCGAAACAGATGGCTCTCCAGCGCCTGGCCGCGCAGCACGACACTGCCGGCTGGGGTGAACTTGACGGCATTCGCCGCGAAGTTGAGCAACACCTGCGCAAGGCGCGTCGCGTCGCCGAGCACGCGGCCGCTGGCATCGACGTCGAGCTCGCCGCGCAACTGCAAGCCCTTGCGCAAGGCCTCGTCGTGCAGGATCGAAAGCACGCGCTGAAACACATCGTCGATGCGCATCTCGCTCGCCGCGAGCTCGAGCTTGCCGCTCTCGATCTTGGAGAAGTCGAGCACGTTGTTGATGAGCGTGAGCAGATGGTCCGACGCCTGCGAGACAAGCGCGAGCCGCTCCTTCGCCCGCGCGTCGGTGGACTCGCGTTGCACGATCTCGGCCAGTCCGAGGATGGCATGGATCGGAGTGCGGATCTCGTGGCTCATGTTGGCGAGAAAGGCGCTCTTCGCGCGGCTCGCGCGCTCGGCGGCGTCCAACGCTCCCGAGAGTTCGCGTGTGCGCTCTGCAACCTTGTGCTCGAGCTCGTCGTTCGCGCGCTTGAGGTCATCGCGCAGCGCCTTCTCCTGCGCGAGGCCGATGCGCATTTCGCGCACCACGTAGTAGAAGAGCAGCCCGCCGAGGGCGAGCGAGATCGCGGCCGTCGAGAAAAGCACGAGTGGATGGCTGGGCGCGGGCGGCGGCAGCAGACCGATCTGGCTCAGCACGAAAAGCACGACCATGATCGCCAGCGACAGCAAAGTCGCGGCGATCATGTAGCGCATGCCGAGCAGCCAGCCGGCGAAGGCGACGACGGTGAGGAAGCCGTTGGTCGCCGGCGAGCGGTAACCGCCGCTCGCGAAGGCAACCACGCTGATGCCGGCCAGCGATGTCCAGACCAGCACCTGCCCACCACGCGCCACCTGACCGACCCGGCACAACGACCACGCGACCACGCAGCCGAGCAGCAGCGCCAAGGTGCCTGCGAGGCGGTGCGGTTCGGTCAGGCCCACAAGTTGCAGGCTGACCATGGCCGCCACCGCGAAGGCGCCGAGCCAGACGGACGTCCAGCGGATCAGGCGTGCGCGGCGCTCATCGCCGAAAGCAAGTTCCTCGATACGCTTGGTCTCCTGCATGAGTGTCGGTTCCGCGACGTTGCCCTGCGCTTTGCGGCCCGAGTCGATCCGGCGCGCTCACCTGATGTTGCGCAAATCCTAACCGTTGGGCGCGCACGCCGCCCGCGCCAAGCGGCACAGCGAGCGATGCGCGTGATGGATTCGGCGCCCGAAGTCTCGATCAGCCGGCCGGCGCGACGCGTTGCTCGATCGCGCCAAAAATGCTCGCGCCGTCCTCGCCCTTCATCTCGATCCGAATTGTGTCGCCGAACTGCATGAAGCCGGTCTTCGGCGCACCCGACTCGATCGTCTCGATCGCGCGCTTCTCGGCGATGCACGAATAGCCGCGGCTCCAGTCCTTGTTGCTCACCGTGCCGCTGCCGACGATGCTGCCGGCGCGCACGTTGCGCGTCTTCGCGAGATGAGCGACGAGTTGCCCGAAGTGAAACGTCATCTCGTCACCCGCAGCGCACAGGCCGACGCGCTTGCCGTTCCACGTCGATTCGAGATTCAGATGCACGCGCCCACCGCGCCACGCGGCGCCGAGCTCGTCGGGGGTGACGGCGACCGGGCCGAACGCAGTCGCCGGCTTGCTCTGCAGGAAGCCGAAGCCCTTGGCGAGTTCGGCCGGGATCAGGTTGCGCAGGCTCCAGTCGTTGACGAGCATCAGCAGGCGCACGCTCTCGATCGCGGCGTCGGCGCTCGCGCCGATAGCCACGTCGCCGGTGACGACGGCGACCTCGGACTCGAAATCGATGCCCCAATCGGCGCTCGCGAACGGTGCGTCGTCGCACGGCCCGAGGAAGTCGTCGCTGCCGCCCTGGTACATCAATGGGTCTTCGTAGAACGAGGCCGGCACTTCCGCGCCACGCGCCTTGCGCACCAGCTCGACATGGTTCAGGTAGGCCAAGCCGTCGGCCCACTGGAAGGCGCGCGGCAGCGGCGCCATGCACTGCGCCGGATCGAAGGCAAACGCGTGGCGCGCGCGACCGTGATTGAGCGTCAGCGAGAGGTCCTCTAGCTGCGGCGAAAGGAAGCTCCAGTCGTCGAGCAGTTGCTGCATGCGGGTCGCGATGCCGGTCGCATAATGTGCCGAGGCGAGGTCGCGCGAGACGACGACGAGTTGCCCGTCACGTGAACCGTCCTTGTAGCTTGCGAGTTTCATGGTCAGGGGTCCGGGAGGTTGGGCGCCATGTTCGAGCGACGCACCGCTTTGATTGCCGAAGGGCGATATTGTCGTCGTCGCGCGGCTCACCATCGTTTGGGTCGGCGGCACGCGCGGCCCAGGTTCGAACCGAGGTTGCGATGCGCGCAGGCCGATCGACCACGCAGCGCTTGAGCCTGCTCGCGCTCGCCGTCGTCGCGCTGCATGTGCTGCTGATCGGCAGCGTCGCCGATCGGCTGGGAGCGATCAATGCACCGCAGGCCGCACGCACGTCGAGCGGCTTTGCGGTGCGCACGGTCGAATACAAGCAGTTCGGCTCACAGGTGGACGCATCCGTTGTGCAAGCGCAGCCGACGCACGACGCCACCGCCAGCTTGCGCGACGAATCGCGCGACCTGGTGGACCGAAGCGCGCCGTTGGCCGCACGCACCGCGCCGCCACGCGCAATGCAGGTGCAGCGGGGCAACACCGCGGGCCTCACGCAGCGGCCGGTGACAGCCGAACCGGGCCGGATGGCGGCGCTGGCGTCGCCCGCGAACGCACGCTCGGCTCGCGTCGAGGCGCAGTCGCCGTCCTTGCAGGCAACCGACACTGAGCCGATCGATACGGGGCCGGCCTCAGCCATCGAATCGGCGAGCGCCCAAAGCGCGCTGCCAATCTATCCGACGCGCATACCCACCGCGTTCGCGTTCGCCTACAGGTTGACGCGCGGCGGCGCCGCAGGCGAGGTTGAACTGCGCTGGCAGCCCGAAGGCGATCGGTACGTCGCGAGCCTGGAAGGTCGCGACGGCGACAACGCGCTGCTCGCGTGGCGCAGCGTGGGCGGCTTCGACGCCGCGGGGATCGCGCCCCAACGCTTTGTCGACCACCGGCGTGGGCGCGGCGCACTCGCGGTGAACTTCCAGCGCGACGCGGGCAAGGTCACGTTCTCGGGCCCGCAGATCGAACACGCGCTCGCACCCGGCATGCAGGACCGACTAAGCTGGATGCTGCAGCTCGCGGCGATTGCCGCTGCTGATTCCCTCCGCGCCGGCACGGTCGGCGTGTCGCTGATCGTCGTCGGCGTGCACGGCGACGCGGAGGTGTGGAATTTCGAACCCGTGGGGTCGGAAGCACTCGTTCTAGCTGAAGGCGCGGCCCCGACGTTGCGGCTTCTGCGCCGGCCCGAGCGTGCCTACGATACGCGCGCCGAGGTCTGGCTCGACCCGTCGCGCCACTACCTGCCGTTGCGCGTTCGCCTGTCGAACGGCGGCGAGACGCTGCAGTTGGAGTGGCGCGGTGTCGCGCCTTCACCCTGAAGCGGGCCAACAGGACAGCGCGCAAGCCGCCTGTCCGCGCTGGAGCGCCCCTTCCCTTGAAGTTCACCGCACCGCCCTCAATTGCAGATCGGGAGGAAGCTTCATGAACATGCTCTACAACTCAGACAACTACACCGTCGTGCAATTCGTCGTACCAGCCGAAGCCGGTCCCGACGTACCGCAAACACTCGCGCGCGGCGGCTACGAGATCGTCGACAAGTTCGCGCGCAAGGAGATCTTCATCGAAG
>JBDTSN010000120.1:0-6423 GCA_039931145.1 Burkholderiales bacterium
AAACGGCGACCGCAGGCACCCCGGCCGGCGCCGTCGCAGGCGGTGCGGCAGCGCATCAGGTCACGATCCTCGCCAACGTCACCGCCGTCAACAAGAAGGAAGGCTTCGTCACGCTTCGCGGCCCGAAGGGCAACAGCA
Source organism: Burkholderiales bacterium (assembly GCA_039931145.1). Taxonomy (GTDB): domain Bacteria; phylum Pseudomonadota; class Gammaproteobacteria; order Burkholderiales; family Burkholderiaceae_C; genus CAIKUF01. Next base: position 139 of record JBDTSN010000120.1, read on the forward strand.
TGGATCTGGCCGTGCCGGACCCGGGGCAACTCAAACTCGTCAAGGTCGGTGACCAGGTCGAAGCGGTCTACACGGAAGCGATGGCGATCACGGTCGACGCGGCCGCGCCGAAGCCGGCCAAGAAGTAGCCGCGAAGGCCGCCCCTGATGGGTGGCGGCAAACGGTGCGGCAACTGTGTATATTCACAGTATGCACACCGTTCCGCCGCGAGATCGCGATCACCCGATCGCACCGCAGGCGCCTCGCAAGGGGCGCGGCACGGTGTGGTCGATCGCGCACCGCTTTGCATCGGCCGATGCCGTGCCTTTCGACGATGGCTGGGGCACGCTTGACCAGCATGCGAGCGAGGAAGCGCTGGCACCGGCGACGCAGATCATCGAGCAATCGGTTCGCTCGATCCTTTCGCGCAACGACTCACCAGACATCTCGTTCGATCTCTCGATCAATCCCTATCGGGGGTGCGAGCATGGCTGTATCTATTGCTTCGCGCGGCCGACGCACAGCTATCTCAACTTGTCGCCGGGGCTCGACTTCGAGACGAAGATCGTCGCCAAGACGAATGCGGCCGAGCGACTGCGCGACGCGCTCGCGCGCCGCGGCTACGAGGCCCGGTTGCTCAACCTCGGCTCTGCCACCGACGCTTACCAGCCCGTCGAGCGGCGTCTGCGCATCACACGCAGCCTGATCGAAGTGCTCTCGGAATGCGACCACGCGTTCTCGCTCGTCACCAAGTCCTCCGGCGTCGAGCGCGACCTGGATTTGATCGCGCCGATGGCCGCGCGCCAACTGGCTGCCGTCTACGTCTCGATCACGACGCTCGACGGCGCACTCGCGCGCATCCTGGAGCCGCGCGCTGCGGCGCCCCAGCGGCGATTGCGCACGATCGAGACGCTCGCCAGGGCCGGCGTTCCCGTCGGCGTCAGCGTCTCGCCGGTGATCCCGTTCATCAATGAGCCTGAGCTCGAGCGCGTGCTCGCTGCCGCGGCCGAGGCGGGCGCGACCTCCGCCTTTTCGATCGTCCTGCGTCTGCCGTGGGAGGTGAACCCACTGTTCCAGAACTGGCTCAGCCAGCACTTCCCCGAGCGTGCGGCGCGCGTCATGGCGCGCGTGCGCGAGATGCGCGGCGGGCGTGACAACGACGCCCGTTTCGGCACCCGAATGCGCGGCGAGGGCGTCTGGGCAGATCTGCTCGCGCAGCGCTTCAAGAAGACCTGCGCCCGCCTCGGCCTCAATCGCAACCGCTTCGAGCTCGACCTGACGCAGTTCAAGCCGCCCCGGCCGGACCGAAGCGCCGGCCAGGGCGAATTGTTCTGAATCTGGCGCGCGGCCGCTGCTCTACGCTGGCACGCTCGGCAACCCGGCCAGCGCCATCGCGAGTTCCGCCTCGTCATACGGCACATCGACGAGCTTGCCGCCCATGTAGGCGCTGTACGACGACATGTCGAAGTGCCCGTGGCCGCTCAGGTTGAACAGGATCACTTCGGATCGCCCCTCGGCCTTGCAGCGCATCGCCTCGGTGATCGCGCCGAGCACCGCGTGGTTCGCCTCCGGCGCGGGAACGATCCCTTCGGCGCGCGCGAATTGCACGCCGGCCTGGAAGCACTGGCTCTGGTGGTAGGCGGTCGCTTCGATCAGGTCGAGTTGCTTCAGGTGCGAGACGAGTGGCGCCATGCCGTGGTAGCGCAGCCCGCCGGCGTGAAAGCCCGGTGGCGTGAACGTCGAGCCGAGGGTGTGCATCTTCGTCAGCGGCGTCAGGTTCGCCGTGTCGCCGAAGTCATACGCGTATTTGCCGCGCGTGAGCGACGGGCAGGCGGCCGGCTCGACCGCGATGATGCGGCGCTTCTTGCCGCCGCGCAATTGCAGCCCGAGGAAGGGGAAGACGAGACCTGCAAAGTTCGATCCGCCGCCGGTGCAGCCGATGAGAATATCCGGGTCGTCGCCCGCCATCTCCATCTGCAGAATCGCCTCCTGGCCGACGACGGTCTGGTGCAGCAGGACGTGGTTCAGCACCGAGCCGAGCGCGTACTTGGTGTCGTCGTTCGTCGCCGCGACTTCCACCGCCTCCGAGATCGCAATGCCCAGCGAGCCGGGGTGGTTCGGGTCCTTGGCGAGGATCGCGCGCCCCGAGTTCGTCTCGTTCGACGGCGAGGCGACGCAGGTCGCGCCGTAGGTCTCCATCAGCGCGCGCCGGTAGGGCTTCTGGTCGTACGAGATGCGGACCTGGAAGACCTTGACGTCAATGCCGAACAGCGCGCCCGCGAACGCGAGCGACGACCCCCACTGACCGGCGCCGGTCTCGGTCGAGATCTTCTTGATGCCGGCCTGCTGGTTGTACCAGGCCTGCGGGATTGCGGTGTTCGGCTTGTGCGAGCCGGCGGGCGAGACGCCCTCGTACTTGTAGTAGATCTTGGCCGGCGTGCCGAGCACCTTCTCCAGCCGATGCGCGCGGATCAGCGGCGACGGCCGCCAGAGGCGCAAGACGTCGCGCACCGGCTCCGGAATCGGTATCTCGCGCTCGGTGCTCACCTCCTGCATGATGAGCTCCATCGGAAACAGCGGCGCCAGATCATCCGGCCCGACCGGCTGCTTCGTTCCCGGGTGCAACACGGGCGGCGGGGGCGTCGGCAGGTCGGCGACGATGTTGTACCAATGCTTTGGCATCTTGCTTTCGTCGAGGAAGAACTTGGTCTGTGCGCTCATGGGGTCTCCGTGGGTCGATCGAAAATTCGAGCTGTCCATGCTAGGACTGCCCGCGCTGGTTCCGGCATCAGGTTTACCCCGTATCAAGCCATCAATCCCACTGGGTGTTTGCGCGGGGTCAAAGATCACGCTGGCCTGCCGATAACCGTCGTGGGGCCGCGCCTGCCCCGTGCGAGGTCGTGGCTGTGTCTGAGGGCCGCCACGGGGCGGGAAGCGGGGACACGATTGGGGCGAGAGGAGCCGGGATGAAAATGAGACGATGGATTGCGGTCTGCGCCGGGATGGTGTTGCCAGCGCTCCTGGCGCAAGCACAGACGCCTGACGCCGAAGCGCTCGAGCGCGCCCAGCGCGACGCCGACAACCCGCTGCGCCTGATCATCGAAGCCGGCAAGATCAAACCCAAACCCAAGGTCGAGGCCGACGCAAAGACGGAGCCCAAGTCGGAACCGAGGGCCGAGAGCAGGCCCACTGCCGACAAGCCTGGAGCGCATCCTGTGGTTGCCAAGCCGCCGGCCGTCGAACCAGTGTCGCGCGACTTGTCGCCGGAGGCGACGCGTGCCGCCGCGCTCGCGTCCGTGCGTGCGCTGACTCCAGCAGCTGCGCCTGAGGCTGCCGAAGAGCCGCCCGCACAGCAGCGGCCGTCGCTTGCGTCCGACGTGCCTGCTGTCATCGCTCCGGCGGTAACGCAGCCCGACGCTCCCGCAATCAACCAACCAGCCTCGGTTGTCGTGACCCAACCTGCTGCGCCGACGGCAGCTGAGCCCCAGCCTGTGGCGATGACGCAGCCGGTCGCAACCGAGATGACGCAGCCTATCGCAAGGGGAGTCGTTGGAGCGACGCAACCTGCAGAACTGGCGGTGATCCAGCCCGCAGCTGCGCCCGAGCCAGTGGCTGCGCCATCGGAACCCGTAGAACCAGGGGCCGCGCCGCGCGAACTCGCGCGTGTCATGTTGGCCGTCGCCTTGCCCGCGCCGCCGCCGCCACCATTGCCGCCGCCCGCGTTGGAACTGCTGAGCTCGGTCCAACCCGAACTGCCGCAGCGTATCCTCAGCCGCATGCGGCACGATGGCGAGGTGCTCCTCGTCTTCAAGGTCAACACCGACGGCACGGTCTCCGACCTGAACGTGCAATCGTCAAACAACGCCGCGCTCGATGCGATCGCGCTCGACGCCGTGCGCCAGTGGCGCTACAAACCGATTGCGCAGGCGCGCACGCATAGGGTGCAGCTCGTCTTCAAGCACGAGTAAGCGGCCCGCGTCACCGTTGGCGCGCCCAATTCAGACCTGCAGCACCTCGAGCGCGCGGTCCATGCCACCTTCCATGATCGAGACCATCGCCAGCTCGCGCACCGCGGGCTTCGGGTGGAAGGCGATCGATAGACCCGCGACGCGCATCATCGGCAGGTCGTTGGCGCCGTCGCCGACGGCGATCGCCTGCTGCGGGTCGATGCCCAGCAGCTCGCACACCTCGAGCACGACGCGCCGCTTCTCGTCGCCGTCGACGATGTCGCCCCAGGGCCGGTCCAGCAGCAAGCCGGTGAGTTCGCCGTTCTCGATTTCGAGCACATTGGCGCGTGCGAAATCGAGCTTGAGTTTCTTGCGCAAGCGCTCGCTGAAATACGTGAAGCCGCCCGAGACGAGCAGCGTCTTGAGGCCCGCCGCCTGGCACGCGCCGACGAAAGCCTCGACGCCGGGGTTGATCTCGATCTTCGCGCACACCGCCTGCAGCGCGCTTTCGGGCACGCCGCGCAGCAGCGACAGCCGGCGCCGCAGCGCGTGCTTGTAGTTGAGGATCTCGCCGCGCATCACCGCCTCGGTGATCGCCGCCACCTCGTCGCGCCGGCCCGCAACCTCGGCGATCTCGTCGACGCATTCCAGATTGATCAGCGTCGAGTCCATGTCGAACGCGACGAGTTTGAAGTCGGAGAGTGCGAGCGGCGGCGTGAAGCCGCGAATGAAAAGGCCTGGGGAGTATTCGCTCGCGATCATGGGGGGTTGCATTCTTTGTTCGGCACACCGATTATCGCCAGCGGCGCCGGCAACCTTGCGCCGGTCCGTCGTCGCGTCCCACACTGAAGGTGCCTGCATGAATGATGCCAACCGTAGCGCTCGAATCGCGAGCGACGCACGCAGCCGGCTGCGCGGCTTCGATTCCGGCGCGCGTGAGATTGACGACGCCGAAATGCGCGTCGAAGGTGAATTGCCCGCCTGGCTGCGCGGCGCGTTGCTGCTGAACGGCCCGGCGCTATGGGAGCTGCCCGGCGGCGCCCTGCAGCACTGGTTTGACGGCTACGCGATGCAGCATCGGTTGCACATCGACGGCACTGGCGTTCGCTATCGCAGCCGCTTCATCCAAAGCGACTCGTACCGGCGCAGCGTCGCCGCGGGCAAGCCGGTGTACGGTGAGTTCGGCACCGGGGTCCCGGCGTCGCTCTGGTCGCGCCTGCGTGGCCTGCAGGCGACTGACAACCCGGCGGTCGTGATGTCGCGGCACGGCAAACGCTGGATCGCGGTGACCGAGACGCCGCATCTCACCTACTTCGATCCCGACACGCTCGAGACGCAAGAGCGCGTGGATCTCGGCGCGCCCGCGCTGCCAATGCACATGATGGCGGCGCACGGCTTCACGCTTGCCGACGGCAGCTATCTGAACGTCGGCACCCAGCTCGGACCGAAATGCAGGCAGACGCTGTTTCACCTGGCGCCGGGCGCGAAGCAGCCGATCGCGCTTGGCGCGGTGTCGATGCCGAAGGCCGGCTACACGCACGCATTCGCGCTCGCGCCGGGCCACGCCATCGTCTGGGAATGCGCGCTGCGCGCACAGCCGCTTGGGTTTCGCTTCAACGCCAAGGCGTTCAAGGACAACTTCCGCTGGGAGCCCGAGGGCGGCTCGCTGATCCACGCGCTGCCGCTCGCGGGTGGCGTTGTGCGCAGCTGGCGCATCCCGCCGATGTTCGCCTTTCACGCAACGCAGGCTTTCGCCGATGGCGCCGATCTCGTGCTCGAGATCAGCATCTACGACAACGGCCTCGCGTTCGACGACCTGATGCTCGAGCGTCGCCGCCAGGGCGCGCCGCTCCGATCCGTCCCGCGCCTCGTGCGCTACCGGCTGCGCGATGGTGCCAGCGATGCGCAGCCCGAGGCACTTGGTGTTCCGCTCGAACTGCAGCAGGTTCATCCGGCCGCCTACGGGCTGCGCCGCGCGAGCGTCTGCTGGGGCAGCGGCGTCGGGCCGCAAGGCGAGGCCTTCGACCGCACACTGCGCGTCGACCTGGACAACGGCGCAGTGACGACGTGGCAGCGCGAGAACGCGGTCCAGCTTGAGCCGCTGTTCGTGCCGCGCTCCGGCGGCGAGGCGGATGACGACGGCGTGCTGCTCGTCCCGACGCTCGCCGACGGCGACGCGACAACCGTGATCGGCGTCGTCGATGCGCGCAGCATGCAGTGCCTCGCCCAATTGCACGCGCCGCAGGTCATCCCGTTCGGCTTTCATGCGGCTTTCAAGCCCACGTGACGGCGCCGTCGATCTGATTCAGCCGACGTTCACCGGCACCAGCGTCATCGTGTCGTTGCCGAAGATGTCGAT
>JBDTSN010000121.1:0-6411 GCA_039931145.1 Burkholderiales bacterium
CGATCAACCCTCATGCCCGGCAACCCACTTGAAATTCAACAGAGCCTCCTTTTAACTGTCGGAGCGAGGGTTGGACATTGATTCGCGCCTGGCAAAAACCAATCTCGCCAAGTACGCGGGATCATCTCATCTGCAGTGGCTGTCGAACCATCCCTCAATCAGGGGGTCCAGTATGCGCAGGTTCGAGGTCCTCGTTCAGCCCCAGGGCCGTGTCCGAGCGCATGGCGCGAATCCACCGCCCGGAGAGAGTTGAGATGTGAGGTACTCAACGAGCCACAGCGGACAGGTCATTGACCTCCTCGAAATTGTCGATTGCCCAGATCACTCGGGCCGGCAGCAGCGCGAAGAAGAGCCGCGTGAACACCGCGAACTCGACGCCGCCCTCTGATGGCAGGACGGGCAAGCAGACAGGCTTTGGCACCGACAGCGAAGTCGCGATCTCACACAAGCTAAGGAAGAACATCGCCCGATCAGCGTCGCCCGCATCGAGCCGGTAACACAGAGTCCGTGCGCCCGACTGCTCGCTGTAACTCGACGTGAGAGTCCTCTTGCACGAGCGCGGCAGAGCCGCGACCCATGCAACAGGTGACGCGGCCGCGTGAGCTTGGGATTCGGCGGTTGCGCAAGCATGGTCACCGGATGCTTCTGCGCTTGGCCGATAGGGACGGCTGGGCGCCAACGACGTCCGTCCTATCCAGGTGCGGCGCTACACATTCAGAGGTAAAGCGGAGCCAGGCCATCGTGCGGAGGGCTCGTCGATGTCTGCACGCGCGGCGGTCGCAGGCCGTTGCCGAGCGCACGCCAAAGTGCCATGCCGTCCCAGGCGCCAGAGGAGCCGCCGTACAGGCTGCGATCGAGCGCGCGCACTTCGTCGGCGCCGGCATCGAGCCGCTGCGCAAGTTCGCCCAGTCCGCGCGGTGCGCGTTCGGGCCACTCGGCGCATGCCAGGTCGAGCAGTGCACGCGCCGCGTCTTCGCTGTTGCCGGCGCGACAGGCAGCTCGCAAGTTCCTCAGGCTGGCGCGGGCCGCAGGCGGCTCTAGGGCAAAGTCGTGCGGGGTTGCGGCAGGCACAGTGCGGCGCCGCGTCAGCCACCACGCCAATACGCCTGCCAACAGCATCGCCAAGCCAGCAGACACCCACACCCAGTGGCTGCGAGCGGTTTCGGTTGCGCCGAAATACCACGGCGCAGTCGTAGCGCTAGGCGGCGTCGCTGCGGCATGGATTCCCGCGACGCTCGTGGTCGTTGCCCCGGCGACAGAAGGTGCCGGTGTCGCGCCCGCTGCCGTCGGTGGGGCGCCTTGCTCGACGTGGAAGCTGCGCGCTGGCAGTTCGCCGTGGCGCTGCATGTTGTCATGCGTGTCCCACCACGCCAGATCAACGGGCGCGACCTCGAGCTCACCCGCCGCGTTCGGGATGTAGGTCACGGTCTGCTTGCTCGTGCCGTAGATCGTCGTGCCGTCGGTGCGGCTGTGGTTGTCCGGTGCATCGGGGTAGATGCGCGCATTCGCAGGCGCGGCAAGCGCAAGCGGCGGGATCTGTGAGGCCGCCAGGCCCTTCGCTTCGATCGTTAGGGTGCGCGTCACCGGTTCGCCGGCCTTGAAGGTGGGGGCGGCGTCGGCCCAGCTGTCGTGCAGCTGGATCTGCTCCGCAGGCAGCCACTGCCCTTGCGCCGCAGCGGGCCGCGGGCGCACGTCGAGCGCCAACGGCTGCGCGCTGGCGCCGACCGGCCGCAGGGCCGCACCCATCGAGAACCCACCGGGCAGGCGATTGCGAAAGATCGGGTTGTTCGCGAAAGGCGTGTTGCGCAGCATCTGCGCCATCAGGTCGTCGCCCGGATCGGCGCCTTGCGCAGCGTCCTGAGGTGCCACGGCCTGGCCGCGAAAGCTTGCCGGTTCGATCCTCAAGGTGCCGCTCTTCTCGGGCGAAATCGCGTAGTGGCGCTCGATGACGGTGTAGTCGCGGCCGTGCACGGTCGCCGTGCTGCGCTGCTCGTCGCCGAGCTGTTCGATCACCGCATCGGGCGAGGTCGGCGCGCGCAAGTCACCCGAACGTACGCTGCCGTCGACGTACAGCCGCACCGTGTAGGGCACCTGCTGCTGGACGTAGATCGGCTTGCCGGCCGCTGCGCTGTCAATTTCCATGAACGCTGCGGGGCTGGAATTCTGGCCGTTCGCACTGGCGGCGCCGGCTGTGCCCGGCGCTGCTGCGGGCTGGCCGACGTCGAGCGTCAGCGCGGCAGTCTGTTCAGCCCCGACCGACAACGGCGGCAGCTCGATGCTGCCGGCCCGGCGCGGCAGCAACTGGATCGTCCAGCGCACGCTGTCCGAGCGGTGGAAGTTGATGATGCGTATCTCGCTGCTCTTGCTCGTGCCGAGCACTTCGAAATCCTTGCGTAGCGGAGAGAGATCAGGCTGGGCGTCGGAAGATTTGCCGTCGCTCTGGATCGTCAGCGTCAAGGGCTGGCCAAGCGCGACGCTGTCGCGATCGAGGCTAGCGCTGACGTCGGCCCAGACGCCGGTGCTGGCGCCGAGCAGCGCCACTGAAAGCGCCGCCATTCGCAGAATCGCCAGCGGCCAACTGCGGCTGCGGTTGATGCTTGTGCGTTGTTTGGACATGTCAGTGGCGCCCGGCCGCCCGAAGCCACTGACGCTCCCCTCGGGGGGCGCGAACGAAGTGAGCTTGGGGTCGTTCATGTCAGCCTCCTCCAGCGCGGGCGCCATCGCGTTCGCGCTGCTGGTACTGGTAGAGAAACTTGCGCCGCAACAGGCCGCCCGGATCGTCGGGGATGCGGCGCAGCCATTGTTCGGCGGCAAGTTGTTCCTCGCTTGGGATCGGTTGTGCGCCCGGCACTGCACCGCCGGCTTCTGGTTTGGCGCCGGGCGCGGGCACAGACTGTGCCGTTGCGGGTGACACCGCGCCAGGCGGTGTTGCGTCGTCGGTGGGCTTGGGCGCGCCACCCTGCGCTCCCACCTTGCGCGCCGCTTCGGCAAAGGATTCCCCCGGCTTCGGTGCAGCTTGTTGCTGCGCCTGACCCGCTGCGGCATCTTGTTGCTGCTCGCCGCCCGCTTGGCGTGGTGCGGCGCTCAGCTGCGCAGGCGATGCTTGCGCTTGGCGGTTCTGTGCCGCCGACGCCGGGCTGGCGGCAGACTCGCCGGCCTGGCTCGATGGCGCCCCCGATGGCGCCCCCGATTCGCCCGGCGTCGGTCGCTGCGTTGCGCTCTGGCCGGACTTGTCGGCTGACGAATCGCCCTTTGCGTTCGACGCCTGCTGCTGGCCTTGCTGCCCCTGCTGCTTGTGGGGCTCCTGCTGCTCTTGCTGGCCCGGCTGACCTTGTTGCCCCTGCTGACCTTGCTGTGACTGCTTCGATTCCTTGTCCTGCTGTTGCCCGTCCTGCGGCTTGCTCTTCTGCGCCTGGTCCTGCTGTTGCTGCTTGCGCAGCAGTGCTTCGACGGCTGCCTTGTTGGCCTTGGCGTCCGCGTTGTGCGGGTCGGCGCCAAGTGTCTTGTCGTAGGCCGCGACTGCTTCGGCGTACTTTCCGAGTTGGGCCAGTGCGTTGCCGCGGTTGTAGTCGGCGCGTGGGCCGCTCGCGCTCGAGAAGTCCTTCAGCGCCGTCGCATAGTCGCCGCGCTTGTATTCGGCGCTGCCGCGCAGTTCGGCGTCGGTCGCGAGCTGCGCCGCCTTTGCGTAGTCGCCGGTCGCCATCGCCGCGGCGGCTTGTTGGTCCGGTCGGCGCCAGGCGTTGTCCCAGGTCGAAGCGTGTGCCGGTGTCGTTGGCGACAGCCAGCCGCCGAGCACCATCGCGCCACCGACGGCGAGCGCGGCCGAGGTGCGGCCCGGCTGCGCCTTGCGCGCTTGGTGTGACTTACGCGACGCGGCGGCAGGCGAATCGTCGATCAACACGTTGCGTCGAAACGCGAGCGCCGCCAGCGGCAACAGCAGCAGCACGAGCCACGGGCCCTTGTCCACCCAGGCGCTCGCCGTCGCGCCCAGTTTGCCTCGCCCGGTGTCGACCCGCGCGTGGGCGTCGGGTTCGAGCATGGCGCGCAACGCGTCGCCGTTATCGCTCATCGGCAGAACGCGCCCGCCGCCAGCGCGCGCCACGGCCTCGATCGCGCCGAGATCGCGGCGCGTCATTTCGAGTTTGCCGGAAGCATCGCGCAGCAGATGGCCTCCGGCGTCGGCCATCGGCGCGCCCTGCTCGGTGCCGACGCCGAGCACCGAAACGCGGTAGCCATCCTTGCGCAGTTTGGCGGCGGCGTCGGTCGCGGCACCGCGGTGATCAGGATCGACGCCGTCGGCGATCAGCAGCACCTGGCCACTGCTTACGCCGGCCTGCTGCATCAGCGCCTCGGCCTTTAGCAGACCCAGGTCGGCGCGGCTGCCCTGCACAGGCATGAGCTCGGGGCTCAACACCTTGAGCATGGCCTTGAGGGTGTTGACGTCGCGCGTCAGCGGCGCGACCGCAAAGGCGTCGCCGGCGTAGACGACGAGGCCGGTCTGGCCTTCCTGGCCGAGCGCCAGCACGTCCTCGACCTTGAAGCGCGCGCGCTCCAGACGCGACGGCTTGAGGTCGGTGGCATGCATCGATGTCGACAGGTCGAGGACGACGACGCGCGCCGCGCTTGTCTGGTACACCGGCTCGGGCTTGCGCTGCCATGTCGGGCCGGCAAGCGCAACCGCGGCGATCGTCCAGCCGGCCGCGACGAGGCGCAGCATGCCGGGACGCGCAGCGCCGGCGCCGCCCGCCATCAACAGCGGCAGCAGCGCAGCGTCGACCGCGCGTTGCCACGGGTTGTCGCCCGTCCCGCTGCGCGCCAGGCGCCACGCCAGCAGCCACAGCGCCAGCAGCGCGAGCAGCCACAGCGGCCGGATGAAATGGAATGCCTCAAGCATGCCGCTCTCCCGCGGCGCCAGGCCGTGGCCAGGCCGCACCGGCGCCCGACAGGCGAAGCGCGATCAATACGCTCAGCAGCAATGCGACGCCGAGCGGCCACATGTAGAGCTCCTCGACCGGCCGCCAGCTCTGCGCGTCTTTCGACATCGGCTCGATCTTGTCGAGCTCGGCATAGATTTGCTTCAGGCTCGCGGCGTCGGCGGCGCGAAAGTAGTGCCCGCCGGTCTTCTTCGCGATGGCCTTCAGCGTGTCTTCGTCGAGGTCGCCCTGCACCGTCTGCGAGAAGCCGAAGGGCCCGCGCAACACGACCTGATCGCTGCCGACGCCGATCGTGTAGATGCGCACGCCCTCTTGCGCGGCGAGGTCGGCGGCCTTCAGCGGGTCGACGCTCCCGGCGTTGCTCGCGCCGTCGGTGAGCAGCACCAGCACGCGGTTGCCGGCCGGCGCGTCGCGCAGCCGCTTGATCGCGAGGCCGATCGCGTCGCCGATCGCAGTCTGCTGCCCGGCGAGGCCGATCTGGGCCTCGTCGAGCAGCGTGTGCACGGTCGCGCGATCGAGCGTCAGCGGTGCCTGCACGTAGGCCTGGTCGCCGAACAGGATGAGCCCGATGCGGTCGCCGGCGCGGCGTTCGATGAAGTCGCCCGCAACGGCCTTGACGGCTTCGAGCCGGCTCACGTCGTGGTTGATGATGTGCATGTCGGGCGTCTGCATTGAACCCGAGAGGTCGACCGCCAGCATCAAACTGCGGCCGGTGACGGGAACGTGCACCGTCTCGCCGACTTGTTGCGGGCGGGCGGCGGCAAGCACAAGCAGGATCCAGGCGAGCGCGGCCATGACAGGCAGCACGCGCGAGCGGCGCGCCGCTGGCCCGGCGAACGCCGCCTGCAGCGCGCCCGGGAACGGAAAGCGCAGCGCCGCCATCGGCGCCGCGCTCGCCGCGGGCAACCACCACACCAGCAGCGGCAAAGGCAGTGCGGCGAGCAGCCAGGGCCAGGCCAGTTGCAGGCTCACTGGGCGACCCTCCGCGCCGCGCGCTCGGGGATGAGACCTCGGGAGCGACCCGACGAGCTCATGCGACGCTCGCCGGTGTTCTTCTCGACCCAGCTGCGCACCAGCGCGGCCAAACCATCGATGTCGAGATCCGGCGGCATTTGGCGCCGGTACGGGCCGTCGGCCAGTACCCGGCCGGGGCCATCGCTGAACCCGCCTTGGCCTCCCGAGTCATCGAGAAAGCGCAGCCAGGGACCGCCGCTCAGGGACGCGACCTCGCTGCGCGGGTAGCGCGTCAGCGCCAGGCGGCGCAGCAACTCGCCGATGCGCGACAGCTGCTCCGGTGAGCGCTCGCTGGCGAGTCCGGCCTGCAGCGCCGCTAGCGCAGCGAATATGCGCTTGCGCTGTTGGCGAATGCGGCGGCGCCGCAGCAGCAGCGGGACACCCCAGGCGATCAGCACCAGCAGCAAGACCGCGAGCACCCACCAACCGGGCGCTGGCGGCCACAGCGAGGGCGCGCCGGGCA
>JBDTSN010000122.1:0-6352 GCA_039931145.1 Burkholderiales bacterium
GTGAGCGGCGCGCAATCTCGAACGCACCCTCGGCATCCGCGACGACCTTGAGCAACCCGGCCGATCGGGTGACGATGCGCGCGAGTTCTTCCGGCGAGTAGAACTCGAGCCGGGCGACGATACCGAAGCGGTCCCGCAGCGGGTTCGTCAGCATGCCGGCGCGCGTCGTCGCGCCGACCAGCGTGAACGGTTGCAGGTCGAGCTTGATCGAGCGCGCCGCGGGGCCTTCGCCGATCATGATGTCGATCTGATAGTCCTCGAGCGCCGGGTAAAGGATCTCCTCGACGACCGGCGACAGGCGGTGAATCTCGTCGATAAAGAGAACGTCGTTCCTCTCCAGATTGGTCAGGATCGCCGCCAGATCTTTCGGCTTCTCCAGCACCGGGCCCGAGGTCTGGCGCAGCTTGACGCCAAGTTCGTAGGCGATGATGTGCGACAGCGTCGTCTTGCCGAGACCCGGCGGGCCAAAGAGCAGCACATGATCCATCGCCTCACCGCGCTTTCTTGCCGCGCCGATGAAGATTTCGAGCTGCTCGCGCGCCTTCGCCTGGCCGACGTATTCCTGCAGACCCTTGGGCCGCAGCGCACGCTCGATCGCCTCTTCGTTCGGCGACTGCGGCGCGGCGCCGACCACGCGCGGCGCGGCAGGCAAGGCGGCGGCGAAGTCGTCGGTCTGGATGCTCATGGCGCATTATCGCGGCGGCGCGATGGCCAAGTCGTTCAGCACGGGTGAGCATCGCGCCCAAGCCGTTTGGCGCAGACGAACATCGCGCGCGCTACCCCGCCTGCACGGCGGCACGCCGCTGCTGGCGGCCTGTGTGCGCCCGACCTACCTCGCCAAGGCGCGCAGCGCGAGCTTGATGCCGTCGCTGACGCCGATGTCCGCCGGCAACGCCTTGCATGCGGCCGCCGCTTCGCGGTCGCTGTAGCCGAGCGCGAGCAGCGCTTGCAGAATGTCGCCCTGCGCACCCGCGCCGGGCGAGACGGGCAGCGCGAGATCGACGCCGAGCTTGCCCTTGAGTTCGAGCAGCAGCCGCTCCGCCGTCTTCTTGCCGATGCCGGGCACCTTCACGAGGCGCGCCGATTCCTGCAGGCTCACCGCCTGCGCAAGTTCGGCAACCGACAGCCCCGACAGGATGGACAACGCGGTTCGCGGCCCGACGCCTGAAATTTTCACAAGATGGCGGAAGGTCGCGCGCTCCTCGGCGGTGAGAAAGCCGAACAGCACCTGCGCGTCCTCGCGCACGACGAAATGCGTCAACAGCGTGACGCGCTCGCCGACGACGGGCAGGTTGTAGAAGCTGCTCATCGGCACATCGACTTCGTAGCCGACGCCGCCGACGTCGATCAGCACCTGCGGCGGGTTCTTCGCCGCCAGCACGCCCGTGAGGCGACCGATCATGAGGTCACCTGATCAGCGATGAAGCTCAGCATGTAGAGAGAGCCCCCCGCTGGGGCAGGCGCTGGATTGACTCCCTCCCCCGCTGGGGGAGGGTTAGGGGCGAGACGGGGCTTCCGAGCCGCCTGCGGCGAGCCCGTCGAGCGGTCCCGGCATGCTTGCCGGGGCGCGCACTGCAAGTGGGGGCCGCCGCCGCAAGCCTCGCCACCGCCCGGCCCGCTTCCCGGCCTTCCCCCAGAGGGGGAAGGAGTGAAGAGGCAGGCGGAGGCACGTCGCTAATCAAGTGAGGTCAAGGGCTGCGTGCAAAAAGGCCCATGCGCTGCGCTTCGAGCGCTGCCTCGGCGCGCGAGCTGACATTGAGCTTGCGATAAATCTGTTTCACGTAGTCGGCAATTGTGTGACGCGACAGGCTCAGCTGGACGCCGATCTCGGGCAGCGTGTAGCCCTTGGCGACACGCAACAGCACCTCGCTTTCGCGGTCGGTGAGCAGCACGCGCGGCACGGCGTTGGTCTGCGGCCTGGCTTGCGCAGCGAAGTAGGCGATCACGCGCCGCGCGATAGAAGGCGACAGCGGCGGTTCGCCCTGGCTGATACGCTGCAATTGCTCGGTGAAGTGCTCGCGCGGCTGCTCCTTGAGCACATAGCCGAAGGCGCCAGCCTGCAAGGCCGGGAACAGATGTTCGTCGTCATCGTGGATCGTGACGACGACCGATTGCACCTCGGGCTGCGTCTCGCGCAGCGCGGCGACGACATCGACGCCCGAGCCATCGGGCAGGCCCAGGTCGACGAGTGCAAGATCGAACTTGATAGCCGACACGAGCCCGAGCGCATCGTGCACGCGCGCCGCCTCGCAGATATGCGCCCTTGGAAACACCTGCAGCACGAGCGCCTTGATCCAGGCCCGGATTTCTGGCAGGTCTTCGAGCAGCAGGATATTGTTCATGTCAGTGGCGCCCGGCCGCCAGCAGCCACTGACGCGCACCAAGGGCAACGAAGTGGCCCGTGCCGGGCCTTGGGGGCAGCGAGCGAAGTGAGCGTTGGGGCTGATTCATTTTCGACGGCGTTCTTGAGTGCTTGAGGCGATCGTAGCAGCGCTGGATCGCTGCCGCACAACGCTTCAGAGCGGAAGTGTGAGGCGGATCACGGTTCCGTAGCCGGGACCCGATTCGACGAGGCATTGACCGTGCATCTGCTTGGCACGGTGCTTCATGCTCGACATGCCGTGGCCGCGGTCGAGCCGACCGTCGAGCTCGAGCGGGATGCCGTGCCCGTTGTCCTGCACGACGAGGCCGACGTCGTGCTCGCTGATCATGCAGCTCACCTTGCAGTGCGACGCGCCGCTGTGCTTGATGATGTTGTTCACCGCCTCGCGCAGGATGCGCGTCGTCTGCACGAAGGCGCGCGCCGACATCACTCGATTGGATTCCTCGGTCGGGCCGGTCCAGTCGGTCTCGATGTTGGCTTGGCCGAGGCGCGAAACCGTCTCGGCGCGCCAGTCAGCGAGCGCGTCGGCGATGCGCACCGCCTTGCCGGTCAGGCCGCGCACCGACAGGCGCATTTCTTCAAGCGCCTCACGCGCGAGGGTCGAGATGCGCTCGGATTCGCTCGTGTGGACGATCGTCAGCAGCTTGGCGCCGAGGTCGTCGTGCAGATCGCCGGCAATGCGCTTGCGCTCCTTCTCGGTCACCTGCTCGACGCGCAGTTCGGCGAGTTGCGCGAAGTTGCGCTCGATCTCAAGCGTCGCCTCCTGGATGCGCGCCTCGAGCGTGCTGCGCCCCGCCTCGGCTGCGCGCAGCGCACGCGCGAACACCTGTACGAGTCGAAAGCTGACGACCAGCACGAATACCGGGAACGCAAAGCGCAATGCGTGGCCGTGCCAGATGCCGCCGGTCGCGAGATGCTGCACCTCTTCCAGCAGCATCATGCATGCGAGCAGCACGAGGATCGCGCTCATAACCCAGAACTCGGTGCGCTGATTTGCCCAGCTCACGCGCAGATAGACCGCCGTCGCGCCGAGCAGTTCCAGGCCGAGCACCCAGTACCAGAAGGTGACCCCCGCGTGCAACCTGTCCGGGCCGAGCAGGGCGAGAGACAGCGGCATGGCAAAGCATTGCGCGATCAACGCGATATCGAGCGGCCGGCGCTTGACGCGCGCGTAGCGCAACAGAAAGACGATCGCGAGACCGACGATCGGCGCGAAGCCGAAAGTGACAGCGAACTCCGCAGCGCGGTTCGACAGCGGAAGATCGGCAAGCCAGATGCGTGCCGTCAGCACCGACCAGAAGATCGCCATCGTGCCGAAGTACATCAGGTAGCTCGCGCGCCGGTTGAACCAGCCGACACCGATCATGAACACGCCGAGCACGAGCAGCGTCACGCCGAGCAGCTGCGGCGCGGTGACGTTCCAGAACTGCTGTGCGCGCCAGACCGGCGCGAGCACGGCCATCGGTCCGATGCGCAGCGCAGACAGCCCCGCCGCGCGCTGGCGCGACGAGACATGCTCGAGCGCATGGCCGCGCAACTTCAGATCAAGCTCGTTGCCCTCGGCACGCAGCAGCACCGCTGGCAGCGCGATCAGTTGCGGCTGATAGCAGTTGCGCGTGACGGGCTCCTGCATGTGGCCACCGGTGTAGATGCGACGGCCGTTCAGGTGAACCTCGAGATTCGTGCAGGCACGCTCGACGTAGAGCGTGAACACGGCGTCCGGGTCCGCGAGCGGCGGTGCGTCGAAGGTGACGCGGTACCAGACAGCACCCTCGAAGCCCGGGCGGCTGATCTCCCAATCGTCGGGCAACTTTTGCACCGCGGCCTGTGAGTTAGAAGGGAACGCGCGCGCATCGCTCGGGACCGCAAGTGCCTCACGAAACGTGCGTGTCGAATCACCCACCGGCACAGGTTCGGCAGCGTGGCCGCCAAGCGTCCACCCCACCAGCACGGCCACACACATCAGCACGCGCAGGACGGCGATCAACGGGGCGCGCGGCATGACCATGGAGCGTGATTGTGCAGGACGGCCAAGCGGCCACCCGGGCGCGCTGCGCGCCTTATTTCACGCCCACCGCCGTGCCCAGACGCAGCGCGAGCCAGCAACCGACCCGTTCGGGCGTGGCGTCGATCTCGATCGTCTTGCGCCGTGCGGATTCGCCGCGGAGCAGCCGAATCGAGCGCCGCGGCAGATCGAGCTCGCCGGCAAGCCACGTCAACAACTGTGCGTTGGCCTTGCCGTCGACCGGCGGCGCACCGAGGCGCACCCGAAGTGCGCCGTCATGCAACCCATCGGCACCGGTTCGGCGCGCGTTTGGTGAGGCACTGATTTCGAGTCGGACTGTGCTGCCGTGAGCGCTCAGACACTGCCAGACTGACGCACCCACCGACACCCGATCCTGCCCATCCGCAGCGAGCGACGCTTTGGTCGTGCTTCGACTCACGTTGTGACGCCGCCCTGACGGCGCGTGAGTGAAGCGACGTGGAGTCGGGGCATCAGCCCGTCGCAAGCTTCTTCGCCGCCGCTTTCGTCGAGGGCTTGGCGGTTGATTCCTGCGTCGACTTGGCCGCCGCCTTCTTCGCTGCGGCCTTCGGCGCGCGCGGCTCGAACTCGAAGCCGACCTTGCCTTCCTTCTTGTCCCACGCGAGGTAGGCCTTGAACTTGCGCCGCGTCTTGTTGGAGACGAAGTTCTCGAGCAGCGCCGTCTTGCCCTCGGCGAGCAGCTTGGTCATCTGCTCGCGCGGCACGGGCTGCTGCAGGATGATCTTGCCGCTCTTGAAGTCGCACGTCACGTGGGCGCCGACGCTGTGCTCGCAGACGTAGCTCGTGCCGTGCTCGTACACATGGCCCTGGCACTTGGGGCAGGCGCCGAGGCTTTGCTGCGCCGAGAAGTCGACCGGTTCGCCGCTTTCGCCCTCCTTCTTCGCCTCGTCGCCGAAGTCGAACTCGAGCTTCCAGTTCTTGATCTCGTCGTCGTAGACGAGGCGCAATTCGGCGGTAAACGGCCAGCCCGCCTTGGAGCGGAATCCTTCGAGCGGGCCGACCTTCTTGTCGCGCAGGAAAGCCTCGACCTCTGCGGTCTCGAACGCGCGGCTGCCGGGGATCTTGCCGATCGAGAAGCCGCAGCCCTCGGTGGCCGCCGCGCCGGAAGTGCCGCTTGCCGCCCCTTTGCCAATGCAGGTGAAGCGCCGGTAGTTCTCCTTCACCACGCCGCCGCAGTTCGGGCACGGCGTCGAGAGCGTCGCATAGTCGCCGGGGATCGTGTCGCGGTCGTACTCCTTCGCTTTGGCGACGATGCGTTGCGTCATCGCCGCGATTTCGGCCATGAAGGCGTCGCGCGAGAGTTCGCCGCGCTCCATCTGCGCAAGCTGGTATTCCCAGTTGCCGGTGAGTTCGGGCTTCGTGAGTTCATCGACCGACAGACCGCGCAGCAGCGTCATCAACTGGAACGCCTTCGCGGTCGGCACCAGTTCGCGGCCGTCGCGGTGCATGTACTTCTCGTAGATCAGGCCTTCGATGATCGCCGAGCGCGTCGCCGGTGTGCCGAGGCCCTTCTCCTGCATCGCGCTGCGCAGTTCCTCGTCGTCGATCAGCTTGCCAGCGCCTTCCATCGCACCGAGCAGCGTCGCTTCGGTGTAGCGCGCCGGTGGCTTCGTCTTCAGCGCATTCGCCGTCACATCCTCGGTGCGCACCGTCTCGCCCTGCTGCACGGCGACGAGATTGGCGTCGTCCTCCTGCGCCTCCTTGCCGTAGACGGCGAGCCAGCCCGGTTTGACGAGCACCTTGCCGTTGGTCTGGAAGCGATGCTCCTGCCCCGCATTGGTAACGGTGCTGATGCGCGTCGTGACCATGAACTCGGCCGGCGGATAAAACACCGCGAGGTAGCGCTTGACGACCATGTCGTAGAGCTTGGCTTCGATGTCGTTAAGGCTGCGCGGCGCCTGCAGCGTCGGCACGATCGCGAAGTG
>JBDTSN010000123.1:0-6324 GCA_039931145.1 Burkholderiales bacterium
TTCAGCGCTTCGAGCAGCACCAGATCATCGAGCTTGGGGTCGTGCGTGACGGCGATCACGGCGCACTGCGCGTCGAGCTGCATCTGCAGCGCGACATCGTCTGGCATGTCGGTGCGCATGATCGTGCCGGGCACGTCCCAGCCGCGGTAGTACTCCTCGCGCGGATCGCAGCACGTGACTTCGAAATCGAGCGCCTGCGCGATCGGCGCGAGCACGCGAGACAAGGCCCCTGCGCCGATCACGAGCATGCGCCAGCGCGGCCCGAACGGCGCGACGAGCGTCTTGCCGTCGAAAGCAAAGCGCACCTGGCGTGGCGCGTGTTCGATGGTCACCTGGCCGCTCGCGATATCGAGACGGCGGACGACGAGTTCATGCTTGTGGGTGCGCGCGAGCACCTCGTCGATCCACGCGGTGTCTGCTAGCGGCTCCTGCAACAGACGCAGATTGCCGCCGCACGGCAGGCCGAAGCGCGCCGCCTCTTCGTTTGACACACCATAAACGACGATCGACGGCGCCGCAGTGCGTTCGCCGTGGCGAACGCGATCGATCAGATCATCCTCGACGCAGCCACCAGATACCGATCCGACGACCTGCCCGTCAGCGCAGAGTGCGAGCAGGGCGCCCGGCTGACGCGGCGCCGAGCCCCAGGTCTCGACGACGGTGACGAGCCAGACTTCGTGACCCTCGGCGCGCCAAGTGCGCGCCTGGGTCAGAACTTGCAGGTCGAGGCTGTCCATCTATGACTCGGGATCGGATCGACCGGCGCCGGTGCCCAGGAACGGGCAGTTGCGGGCAGACCGCATCGATCCGAGGTCCACGCTGCTAGCCGCGTCGAGCGCCCGCCTTCGCTGCGGGCTTCTCGGGAGCACCTTGCTTCAGGCCTTCGGACATGCCGATCAGCACGCCGCTGACGAGCGTCGCGTAGCTCTCCATCATGGCCTGCGTCGCGCGCAGCCCCGTCGCGCGCCCGGCGCGCATAGCAGTCTGCGCCTGCGCGAGCATCTGCTCGACGGTCTGGCTCGCCTGCGCACCGGTGCTCGTGCCTTTGAGCTTCATCGTTTCGAGCACCTGGTCCCACGGGCCCTTCATCGGCGTGTCAAGCCCCTGCACCGCCTTGCCGACCGTGGCGAAGAACGTGTCTTCCATTTTCTCGAGGTTGTCGAGCGCGCTCTTCATCTGCTTGCCCTGCACGTCGGCGCCCTGGCTGACGAACTGCTCGAGTGCCACGCGCTGCGCATCGACCGTCTTCAGCAGCGCCGCGTCCATGCCGGCGAAGGCCTGGCCGAGCAGCGCTTCGACGTCGGGCAGCGGCAGCTTGCTCTCGGCAGCGCCGGCCGATGTCGCCTGCGTCACTGAGGCGAGCACGCTGCGGATGTTCGCAAGCGTCAACTCGCGCCCCTGAAGCGCCTTGAGCGTCGCCTCGCTCACCGCCTTGCGCACCGCGGCGCCCTGTTTGGCGCTCGCCTGCGAAAACTGCGCAATGAGTGCATCCTGATCGATACCGGCTTTCATCATCTTCTTCTCCTGGTGGTTGTGATTGTTTGCGTGCGCATCACTGCATGTGCTGCCCGCCGTTGATCGCGATGTTGGCGCCCGTCACGAAAGCTGCTTCATCCGACGCCAGATAGATGATCAGCCCGGCCACTTCCTCGGGCTTGCCGAGCCGGCCAACCGGAATCTGCGGCAGGATCTTCGAGTCGAGGATGTCCTTCGGGATCGCCGTCACCATCTTCGTGCCGATGTAGCCGGGCGAGATCGTGTTGACGGTGACGCCCTTCTTGGCGACCTCGAGCGCGAGCGCCTTGGTGAAGCCGTGCACGCCGGCCTTGGCCGCCGAGTAGTTGGTCTGGCCGAACGCGCCTTTCGAGCCGTTCACCGAAGAGACGTTGATGACGCGGCCCCAGTTGCGCTCGACCATGCCGTCGACGACCTGCTTGCTCATGTTGAACAGGCTGTCGAGGTTGGTGCGCATGACCGCGTCCCAGTTGACCTTGTCCATCTTCTTGAAGGTCATGTCGCGGGTGATGCCGGCGTTGTTGACGAGCACGTCGACCGAACCGAGCTTGCCCTGCACCTCGGCTACGGCTCGGGCGCAGGAATCGATGTCGGTCACGTCGCACTCGACGGCGACGAAGTCGTAGCCGCGCGCCTTCATCTCCGTGACCCACTGCGCATGCTTGGTGTTGCCGGGTGAATACGTCACGGCGACCTTGTAGCCGTCGTCGGCCATCTTGGTCGAAATCGTCTCGCCGAGACCGCCCATGCCGCCGGTGACGAGTACGGTTCTATTCTTGTGGGTCATCTCGCATCTCCTTGGTGGTGTCGGAAGAGCTTGATCTTAGGCCAAACACCGGCCGAACCGAAGCCGTCCGTGCAGCAACCCCTCAATGTCTGACTGACGTTTGGCAATGTCTTGAGAGTCTTTGCAGCGGCCGTGGGCCGGCTCACGCCTTTTGGAGCAGCGCGTTGCCCAACCACAGCCCGATGCCGGCAAGCAGCAGCGAGCCGGCCAGATGCACGCCGGCCGTGCCGAGCGCCCAGCCGTAGTCGTGGCGTTCGATCATGTTGACGACTTCCATCGAGAAGGTTGAAAACGTCGTCAACCCGCCTAGAAAGCCGGTGATGACGAAGAGCCGCCACTCGGGCGCCCCCGTGTGCTGATGCGTGAAGTAGGCAACCGCCGCGCCGACGAGCAGGCCGCCAATCAGGTTCGCAGCAAGCGTGCCGAGGGGGATCGGCGCATACAGCGGATTGAGCCATTCGCCCAGGCCCCAGCGCCAAACGGCGCCCAGGCCGGCGCCGACGGCGACGGCGAGCATCGAGTAGATCATCCGGACCGCGCGCGCATCGGCGAAGTGCAATCTCTTGCGTGAGCCAAGCTCAATCGAACATGATCATGCCGCGCGCATTGCGCCCGCTGGCGAGATCGTCGAAGGCTTGCGGCGCGTCGTCGATGCGGTAGCGCGTCGTGATCAGTTCGTCGAGCTTCAAGCGTCCCGCCTTGTACAGAGAGAGGATGCGCGGGAAGTCCTCGCGCGGGCGGCCGGAGCCGAAGTAGCTGCCGGTGACGGTTTTCTCTTCGAACGACAAGGTGCTCGTGCGCAGCGTCGTCTGATCCTGCGGCCTGGCGATGCCGACCATCACCGCCGTCCCGCCCTTGCGCAGCGCGCCGTACGCCTGGGCCAGGATCGCGCCCTGGCCTACGCATTCGAACGCGTAGTCCGCGCCGCCGCCGGTGAGCTTGCGCAGCGTCTTGACGACGTTCTCCTCGGTGCTGCTATTTAGCGTGTGGGTCGCGCCAAAGAGGCGCGCCAGCTCGAGCTTCGCGTCGCTCATATCGACGGCGACGATCATTGCCGCGCCGGCAAGCGCGCAGCCCTGGATCGCGTTCAAGCCGACACCGCCGGCGCCGAACACGATCGCGATCGACCCCACTTCGACCTTTGCCGTGTTGCACACCGCGCCGACGCCCGTCATCACGCCGCAGGAAACGAGTGCGCAGCGATCCAGCGGCACCTCGTGGCCGACCTTGACCAGGTTGTCGACATGCAGCGTCGCGTACTCGGCCAT
Organism: Burkholderiales bacterium; assembly: GCA_039931145.1. Lineage (GTDB taxonomy): Bacteria > Pseudomonadota > Gammaproteobacteria > Burkholderiales > Burkholderiaceae_C > CAIKUF01. Next base: position 3,571 of record JBDTSN010000123.1, read on the forward strand.
CACGCCGCAGCCGGAAAAGACGTTCAGCGGCTTGCCCGCCGCATCCGTCGTGCGCACGCTGCCGTCGGGTAGCGTGAAGAGCGTCTTGCCCGCCTGGTCGCACAACTGCGGCCGGCCGGTGACGCAGTAACGGCACTTGCCGCACATGCTGACGAAAGAGCTGATCGCTGCGTCGCCGACGGCGAACTCGGTGACACCCTCGCCGACCTCGACGACGATGCCCGCACCTTCGTGGCCGAGGACGAGCGGCGGCGGGAAGGGGATCGTGCCGTTCGTCGCCGACAGGTCGCTGTGGCATACGCCGCAGGCCGAGAGCTTGATCATCACCTCGTTGCGGCGCGGCGCCTCGACGACGATGTCTTCCACCACGACGGGCTGGTTGAGTTCGCGGCAGATGACGGCGCGGGCTTTCTGGTTCATCGATTCGCTCCTGCTACTGTACGGTTCTGCGCCGGAGCGCTGAAGAGAAGGGTGCGTTTGCAGCACTTATCATGCCTGCCGGCGTCGCGCCCATTCATTCCGGCACGATCCGGCAGCGCCGCGAGCGATGCCGTTCAACACGCATTCTTTCATGAACCCCAACTCTCACCTTCAGACAGGACAGCACCGATGAGCATTGAATTCAAGGGCCGGGTCGCAATCGTCACCGGCGCGGGCGGCGGCCTCGGGCGCGCGCACGCACTCGCACTTGCCGCACGCGGGGCGCGCGTTGTCGTCAACGATCTGGGCGGCGCGCGCGACGGCAGCGGCGGTTCGAGCAGCGCGGCTGAGGCGGTCGTCGCCGAGATCCGCGCCGCGGGCGGCGAGGCGATTGCGAACGGCGCGTCGGTGACCGATTTCGACGCCGTGCAGGCGATGGTCGCGCAGGCGATGGACGCCTGGGGCCGCGTCGACGTGCTCGTCAACAACGCCGGCATCCTGCGCGACAAGACCTTCGCGAAGATGGACCTCGCCGACTTCCGCCTCGTCCTCGACGTGCACCTGATGGGCGCGGTGCATTGCACGAAGGCCGTCTGGCCCATCATGCAGGCGCAGAAGTACGGCCGCATCGTGATGACGACCTCGTCCACCGGCCTGTATGGCAACTTCGGCCAAAGCAATTACGGCGCGGCGAAGATGGCACTCGTCGGGCTGATGCAGACGCTCGCGCTCGAAGGCGCGAAGTACGACATCCACGTCAACTGCCTCGCACCGACCGCCGCGACGCGCATGACGCAGGACCTGATGCCGCAGTCTGTGCTCGATGCGCTCGGCCCTGAGGCGGTCGTCCCGGCGATGCTCGTCCTCGCCGCCGAGGGCGCGCCGACGCGAACCATACTTTGCGCCGGCGCAGGCAGCGTCGAAGCGGCGCACATCACCTTGACCGAAGGCGCGTGGATCGGTCTCGATAGCGGGGCGCCGGAGCGGCTCGCTAAAGTGCTCAGCGACGTGACTGACCGCGAAGGCGAAACCGTTCCCGAGGGCGGCTCGGCGCAGGGCACGCACGAAGTCGCAAGAGCGATGGCGCAAACGCAGACAGCCTGAAAGGGCGGCGCGCGGCGCGAAGGCTGGGCCCCAGACTCCGGCGCTGTCAGAAACGCAGGTCGATCAAGTCAGCTTCGTCTTAGCGATGAAGCTCAGCATGCACGCCGGATACCCCCTCCCCAACTGGGGGAGGCTGGGGCGGGGGCGGGTGGGCAGTCTTGCCGATCCGCAGCATGGCCGGAACGAACAGCCGGTTCAGCTACGTGAGCGTGGCGCTCGGGTCGTCCGCAGTCGGTGCCAGCGGTCGAAGCGGTGCAGACGGTTTCGGATCAGGCATGGCCGCCTATTCTTCTTCGATGCCGAAGTGGTCCTTCGCAGCCAGACTCATGGACTGCGGACTCCAGGGAGGGTCCCACACCAGTTCGAGGTCGACCATCTCGACACCTGGCATTTCCTCCAGGCGCTGGCGGACGCCGGCCTGGATCATCTCGGACGCCGGGCAACCAGGGGTGGTGAGCGTCATCGTCACCATCGCGGCGGCATCAAGCATCTTCACGCCGTAGACAAGACCGAGATCGACGATGTTGTAGCCGAGCTCGGGATCGAAAATGTCTTTCAACGCTTCGAGCATCTCGTCGGAGGTTGGCGCGCTCATCCGGCAATCTCGCTGCCGACACGAATCAGGACCCGATAGTCGCTCGGCCCTGTCTTCTCGCAATGCGCGAAGTGGCCGCGCGATTGAAGCTCGGGATAGAGCAGCAAAGGTTCGCGGTCGTAGAAGCACTCCAGCACGTCGCCGCTGGCCATGCCTTCCACCGCTTCCATCGTGATCACCATCGGTTCCGGCGGCATCAGGCCGCGGTTATCGAGCGTGTGGCGCGGCTCGGGCCAGCCGGTGGCGTCATCCTGCCCCGGATTTGAGGCGGCCAGAGCCGTGCTGGCCGGCTTTGCGGCGGCAGGCAATTCCGATGCCGATGTCTTCGATGTCGATGACTCCGAAGCGGACGCCTCCGAAGGTGTGAACACGACCTCCCAATCGCCGCCGTCGAGTTCTGTTTCGCCGTGCGTGTAGCCCTTTTTCTGCATCACTGCGAAGAGCGGCACCGGTTTGAAATTGGCCAGCAGACGCAAGCCTTGCCCGGCGCCAAGCCGCGATATCGCTTGCATGATTTGAGGAAAGGGCTCGCCGCCCGCTTTCAGGATCGGGCGTACGTCCAGGGTCTGCAATGAAATCGCCATGTCATTCTCCTTGGGTCGAGTGAGATTCGGAAACCGCCACGGCGGCCCCGG
>JBDTSN010000124.1:0-6323 GCA_039931145.1 Burkholderiales bacterium
ATCGAGAGGAATTCCGACGCGCCGTAGCTGTTGCGCACGGGGCAGCCGAAGGTGTGTTCGATATGGTGGCGAACCTCGTCGGTCAGCGTTTCGCCGCCAGTCCAGATCTCGTCCGGTTGGATGTGAAGCGCACCCGCGCGCGCCTGATCGGCCAACAGCGCAACCGCAGTCGGGTAGCTGACGAGGATCGTCGGCATGAGCGCATTCAGCTCGGCGACGATCTCGATCGTCGGCCGCATGATCGATAGCGTGTGATACGCCATCCCCATCAATGGGTTGAGGCGGCGCAGCCGCTCGACCGAGACGATGCTTGCGAAGTGCCCGCACGTCGCGCCGACGAAGACCATCCGCTCGCTGAGGAAGAACGGATCGAAGAGGCGCCGCATCGGGCGCAGCGTGTGGCGGCGAAGCGCCTCGAGTGCGTCATGGACTGCCATCGCCTGCGCGTCCTGCACGAAGATGCCGGGCTCGCCGCTCGTGCCCGAGCTTTCCCAGACGATGTAGCGTCCTAGGAAGGCCTCGCCGACACGCGCCGGATCGGCCATGAACGCACGCAGCGCGGGGCGCGTGATCTCGGCGTCGGTGACCCAGTCGTCAAAGCGCGCCATCAATTCCGCTTTCGTGACGACCGGCAGCGCGGCCAGATCGATCGTTCCGGCGGCCTCGGGAATGCGCGTGGGCAACCGCTCGCGCCAGAAGCGCGATTGCGCACGCGCGGCGTCGAGCAGCGAGCGCAGGCGGCTCACCTGGCGCGCGCGTATGCCTTGCGCGCCGGATCGGTGCGCGGCCGAAATGTCGAGGCTCACGCTAGCCAGGCGCAGCGCATCAAATGCCGGTGGGGCGGATGTAGGCTGCGCCATGGCGGGCTCCCGGGACTTCGCTCAGGCCGGCGGATCGTTGGCGAGCGATTGCGCGATCTCGTCGGGCTCGGCCTCGGGCTCAGGCGGCGGTTTGACGAGCAGAACCGGCACCGGGCTCGAATGCAGCACCGATTGCGACACCGAACCGAGCAGCGCCTGGCGCAGCGCGCCCATGCCGCGCGCGCTCATCACGATCATCTCGCAGCCGAAAGTCTCGGCCATCTCGACGATGCTGTGCCCCGGATCGCCGCTCGCAACCTGGCTCGTGCAATCGATGCCGGCCGCGCGCAACAGGGCTTCGGCCGGCTTGATGGCGTGCGCACCGGCGGCGTCGCTCACTTCGTGCAGCACCTCGGCGTCGTGCGCGACGACCATCTCGTAGAGCGTCGCGGGTTCCTGCACATTGACGAGCACGCATTCAATCGGCAAACCTTCGCGCGCCAGGCGGATCGTGAATTGCACAGCGTCAAGCGCGGCGGTGGAGCCGTCCACGGGCAGCAGTATTTTCATCGTTTGACTCCTCGTACAGTTTCGGTGCGGCGTCGGTCGCCGCGATTGAGCCAGCGCAATCGAAGCTCAGGTGCATCATGCCTGTCAACTGGCGACCTGCCCGGGCCACGGGATATGACGTACGCTAGCTATGAACATCTGAACAACACGGCACGCAGCATATGAGTATCCGTAATCTCGACTACCTCTTCGACCCTTCTTCGGTCGCCGTCATCGGCGCGTCGGAGCGACCAGTGAGCGTTGGCGCGACGGTTTGGCGCAACCTGTTGACCGGTGGCTACGCTGGCGCTGTCTACGCCGTCAACCCGCGGCACCGCGAGATCGCCGGCCGCAAGGCCTATCCGAAGGTCGCTGCGCTGCCTGCAGCGCCCGACCTGGCGATCATCTGTACCCCGGCCGCAACCGTGCCGGGGCTGATCACTGATCTCGGCAAGCTCGGCACCCGCGCCGCAATTGTCGTCACGGCAGGCCTAAGCGGCGAGCAAAAGCAGAAAATGCTCGACGCTGCCCGGCCGCATCTGCTGCGCGTGCTCGGCCCCAACTGCATCGGCCTGCTGACGCCGGCGCTGAAGCTGAATGCGAGCTTTGCGCACACCGACGCGCTGGCCGGCGAGATGGCCTTCATCTCGCAATCCGGCGCGCTCGTGACGGCGATGCTCGATTGGGCGCGCGCAAGAGGCATCGGTTTTTCGCAGTTCGTCTCGCTCGGCGAGGGCGCCGACGTCGATTTCGGCGACATGCTCGACTACCTGGCGAGCGATGCGCGCACGCGCTCGATCCTGCTGTACATCGAATCGATCAGCGCGGCGCCGAAGTTCATGTCCGCGGCGCGCGCTGCGGCGCGCAACAAGCCGGTGATCATCGTCAAGGCCGGCCGCAGCAAGAGCGGCATGCGCGCCGCGCAGTCGCACACCGGCGCGCTTGCCGGCTCGGACATCGTCTTCGATGCGGCGATTCGGCGCGCCGGCATGTTGCGCGTGGACACCTTGCAGGAGCTGGTGCTTGCGGCCGAGACGCTCGCGCGCTTCGCCGGCAATCGGGACGATCGGCTCACGATCCTCACGAACGGTGGCGGCGCCGGCGTGATGGCAGCCGACGCTGCCGCGATCTCCGGCGTCACGCTCGCCGACCTGAGCGAAGCGACGCGATCGAAGCTCGATGCCGAGTTGCCCGCCAACTGGTCGCGCGCGAACCCGATTGACATCATCGGTGACGCGCCGGTGGCGCGCTACGTGAGCACGCTCAAGACGCTGAAGGACGACGCAGCGGCCGGCGCGATCCTCTTTATGCACGCGCCGACCGCGATCGTGCCGAGTGCCGAAATCGCGCGCGAGTGCGTACCTCTGATCCGCGAGATGCCGCATCGTGTGCTCGGCTGCTGGCTCGGTGCTGCGGCGGTCGCCGAAGCGCGCGCCGAGTTCCACGCCGCTGGCGTGCCGTGCTACGACACACCCGAAGAGGCGGTGCGCGCATTCGGGATGCTGACGACGTACCGCGCGAACCAGGCCGCGCTGCTCGAGACGCCGGGCGTTGCGCAGGCCGGCCGTGCGCCCGACGTGCATCGCGCGCGCGGCGCGATCGACGCGGTGCTCGCCGAGGGCCGCGACATGCTGTCCGAGGCCGAGGCGAAGACCGTGCTCGACGCCTACAACATCACCATCGTTCGCACGCTTGCCGTCGGGCTCGATGCGGCGCTTGCGGTCGGCGCCGGCGATGCGATCGGCTACCCCGTCGCGCTCAAGATCGTTTCGCCGAACCTCAGCCACAAGTCGGATGCGGGCGGCGTCATGCTCGACCTGCCAGACGCCGACAGCCTGCGGCGCGCGACGCAAACGATGCTCGAGCGTGTCCGTGAGCGCAAGCCGGATGCCGATCTGGAGGGCTTCACGGTGCAGGCGATGGCGCGCCCCGCGCATGCCCGCGAGCTGATCATCGGCGCGAGCATCGACAGCGTGTTCGGTCCGGTGCTGCTGTTCGGCGCTGGGGGCACGTCAGTCGAGGTCACGGCGGATCGCGCCGTCGCGCTGCCGCCGCTGAACGGGCCGCTGGCGCGCGACCTGATCTCGCGCACCCGGATTTCGCGCCTGCTCGCCGCCTATCGCAATCTTCCGGCCGTGGATATGGACGCCGTGACCGACGTGCTGCTCGCCGTGTCGCAGATGCTGGCTGACCTGCCGGAGATTGCCGAGCTCGACATCAATCCGCTTGTCGCCCATCCGGCGGGCGCGATCGCGCTCGATGCGCGCATTCGCGTCAGCGCTGAGGCGCCGGGCGGGGCAAAGCACTTCGCGATCCGGCCCTATCCGACCGAGTTGATCGAGACGATCGATTGGCGCGGGCGGCGCGTGACGCTGCGCCCGATCCGCCCGGAAGACGAGGCACAGCATCTCGCGTTCCTCGAGCGGCTCGACCCGGAGGACATCCGCATGCGCATCTTCTATAGCCGGCGCAGCATCGAGCACAGCGAACTCGCGCGCCTGACGCAGATCGACTATGCGCGCGAGATGGCCTTCGTTGCCGAAGCGGCGGACGCCGAAGGCAAGCCCGAGACGCTCGGCACGGTGCGCCTGATTGCGGACCCGGACAACATCGAAGCCGAGTTCGGCATCATCCTGCGCTCCGACCTGAAGGGCATGGGCCTCGGCCGCGTCCTGATGGACCGACTCATCCGCTACGCACGCGAGCGCGGCACGCAACGCCTCGTCGCGAGCGTGCTGCGCGAGAACGCGCGCATGCTTGAGCTGGCGAAGGCGACCGGCTTCGAGGTCGAAGCGGGCGCGCCGGGAGCCGAGACCCACAAGCTGCACCTCGTATTGTGAGTGCGCGCTGGGCCGGTCTGCGTCCGGTCCGTCCGTACCGGCCTTCATTGCGCATGGCCAGGCGCTTCGTTGCAATGCGCTCGGCCGGTCGCCAGCTACGGCGACAATGCGCCATGCCAGCCGGCCGCGCCACGCCTTGATCCTTCGCCACGCCTTCATCCCGCTCGACAACGCGCGGCTCGCGCACCTGTGCGGCGGCCTCGACGAGCATTTGCGGGGCATCGAGGCGGCGCTCGACGTGCGCATCTCGCGGCGCAACGAATCGTTTCGGGTCGAAGGCGCGAAGAACGCGGCCGAACGCGCCGTCGCGCTGCTGCAATCGCTCTACGACCGCGCCAGGAAGCCGATCAGCGCCGAGGCGTTCCAGCTCGCGCTGACCGAAGCGGCCGCCGACCTTGCCGCGCCGCCGCGACGGCGCGCCCTGGCGTCTGCAGCGGCGCCCGCAGCCGCGCCCTTGCACGACGCCGCCGACGCGCCGATCGTGCTGCGCACGCGTCACGCCGATCTGCGCGGACGTACGCCGAACCAGGTGCGCTACCTGCGCAGCATCCTGACGCACGACATCAGCTTCGGCATCGGCCCGGCCGGCACCGGCAAGACCTTTCTCGCCGTCGCCTGCGCCGTCGATGCGCTCGAGCGCAGCGCGGTGCAGCGCATCGTCCTCACGCGCCCCGCGGTCGAGGCCGGCGAGCGGCTCGGCTTCCTGCCCGGCGACCTGGCGCAAAAGGTCGATCCGTATCTGCGCCCGCTCTACGACGCGCTCTACGACCTGATGGGCTACGACCGCGTGACGCGCGCATTCGAGAAGGCGAGCATCGAGATCGCGCCGCTCGCGTTCATGCGCGGGCGCACGCTGAACCACGCCTTCATCATCCTCGACGAAGCGCAGAACACGACGCGCGAGCAGATGAAGATGTTCCTGACGCGGATCGGCTTCGGCTCGCGCGCGGTCGTCAACGGCGACGTGAGCCAGATCGACCTGCCGCGCGGCACCGAAAGCGGCCTGATCGAGGCCGAACGCATCCTGCGCCGCGTGCGCGGCATCGCGACGACGCACTTCAGCGCCGCCGACGTCGTACGCCACCCGCTCGTCGGGCGCATCGTCGAAGCCTACGACGCGGCCGATCGCAGCGGGGACCGGGCTTGACACGGCCGACGCTGAAGCTGTCGCTGCAGTTGGCCGACGCAACGCACCGCGCGCTGCTGCCGCGCCACGCCATAGCGCGCTGGATCCGCGCGGCGCTCTCGTCGCCGGGCGAAATCACGGTGCGAATCGTCGGCGTCGAAGAGGGCCGCGCGCTGAACCGCGGCTATCGCGGCAAGGACTACGCGACCAATGTGCTGACCTTCGACTACGAGCGCACACCCGTCGTCGTCGCCGACATCGTCGTTTGCGCGCCGGTCGTCGCCGACGAGGCGCGGGCGCAAGGGATCGCACTTGTCGATCACTACGCGCACCTGCTGGTACATGGCGCACTGCATGCGCAGGGCTACGACCACAAAGAAGAAGGTGATGCTGTCCGGATGGAAGCAATGGAGAGCGAAGTGCTCGTCGGCCTCGGGATGGCCGACCCTTACCGGCGCGTTTGAGATACCGGCTACCGGCTACCGGCTACCGGCTACCGGCGACTGGCTACCAGCTACTGGCTGCCGAGGCGGCGCTACACCTTTTAGCCGTTGCGCCGCAGGTAGCGCTTGCGCCAGAAATAAGCGCTCAAGCCGACGCCGAGCGCAAGCATGACGCCGGACACGAGCCAGAAGCCGGTCGCGCTGTGGATCAGCGGCAGGCCTTCGAAATTCATGCCAAAGTAGCCCGTCACCAGGTTCAACGGCAGGAAGATCGCGGTCAGCACGGTGAGCGTGCGCATGATCTCGTTGGTGCGGTGGCTCTGCGCCGCGAAGTGCATCTGCACCGCGTTCTCGGCCATCGACTCGAGCCGCCGCACATGCGTGAGCACGCGCTCGATGTGCTCCTGCACGTCGCGCGAGCGAACCCGCAGCAGCTCGCGCTCGCGCAGCACGGCGGCATCGTTGGCAGGCGGCAACTCGTCCTGCGCATCGATCCACTCGGTGATCGCGGCGCGCTGGTCCTCGCAGGTGTCCTCGAGCAGGTGCAATGCGTTGCGCGAGTCGA
>JBDTSN010000125.1:0-6311 GCA_039931145.1 Burkholderiales bacterium
GCCGTCGCTCAGCACCACGAAGTTCCCGACGGCAGCGGCTACCCGCTGCGGCTGCGCGAAGTGGGCGAAATCGCCTCTCTCGTGCGCCGCGCCGACATCTACACCGCCAAGCTCAGCTCACGCAGCACACGCAGCGCATTGGCCGCGAACCGCGCCGGGCGCGAGATCTTCATGCAGGATCCGACCGACGCGATGAACAACGCGCTCGTCAAGGAGTTCGGCATCTACCCGCCGGGTTGCTGCGTGCGGCTTGCAAGCGGCGAGCTCGGCATCGTCGTCAAGCGCGGGGCGAGCGCCAACGCGCCGATCGTCGCTTCGCTCGTCGATGCGCGCGGACGCACGCTGTGCGAACCGGTACGGCGTGACGCATCAGCTCCCGGCTATCAGGTCGTGGATACCTTCCTCGAGCACGACCTGCACGTGCCTATCGCACCTGAAAAACTCGTCATGCTCGCTTGCGCTTGAGGCGCGGCGTCGAACCGGGCGCCGCCCCTACGTGGCGAACGCCTGTAACGCATCGCCGGTGATGCGGCAGATGCGCCAATCGGGCATCACGGTGGCGCCCATGCGTTCGTAGAAGCGGATTGCATCCTCGTTCCAGTCGAGCACACTCCACTCGAATCGGCCGTAGCCGCGCTCGGCAGCGAGCACCGCGAGCCGTGTCAGCAGCGCCTCGCCGACGCCCTTGGCGCGATGCGCGGGTTGCACATACAAGTCCTCGAGATAGAGCCCGGGCCGGGCCAGGAAGGTCGAGAAGTTGGAGTAGTAGAGCGCGAAGGCGATCGCCTTGCCGTCCGCCTCGGCAACCATCGCCTCGGCCATCGGCTTTTCGCCGAACAAATGGGGGCGCAGCTTTTCGGGCGTTGCCTGCACGAGGTGGTCGAGTTTCTCGAACTCGGCGAGCTCGCGGATCATCCGCACGATGGGCGCGACATCGCGCAATTCGGCGGCGCGCAGGATGAAGTCGGCCTTCGCCTCGGGCTTCGCTTCGGCTTTCGCCAAAGGCTTCGGTTCGGGTGCGGTCGTCGTCATGCGGCGATTGTGTCAGGCGCCACATGCCCCTTGTCCCCGCCACGACAGCACGGCGCACACGGCTGACCTACAGTGCGGCACATGACCGAATTTCAGCCCTACTTGCCGCGTCGCGCGGCGCGCAGCGAATTCATCGCCGTGCGCGGCCTGCGCATCCACTTGAACGTCTGGGGCGACGCCTCACTCGTCACGCCCGAGCGCCCTGCCCTCGTGATGTTGCATGGCTGGATGGATGTCGGCGCGTCGTTCCAGTTCGTCGTCGATGCCATACCTGCGGACCGTTGCGTGATCGCACCAGACTGGCGCGGCTTCGGCGCAAGCGAAGTTCCTGCGGGCGATTGCTACTGGTTCCCCGACTACCTCGGCGATCTCGATGCGCTGCTAGATACGCTGCTGCCGGGCCAGCAGATCGACCTCGTCGGCCACAGTATGGGCGGCAACATCGCAATGCTCTACGCCGGCGTGCGACCGCAGCGCGTGCGCCGCCTCGTCAACCTCGAAGGCTTCGGCATGCCCGATTCACCGCCGCAACTCGCGCCCAAGCGCTATCTGCAATGGCTCGACGAGTTGAAGGAGCCGCAGCGTTTGCGCAGCTACCCCAGCCTCGAAGCCGTCGCCGAACGGCTGCGCAAGACGAACCCGCTACTGCGGCCCGAACGCGCCGCATGGCTCGCACCGCACTGGTCACGCTGCGAAATCAATGCAGCCACCGGTGAGGCGGAGTGGATGCTGCTTGCGGACCCGGCGCACAAGCTCACCAATCCGGTGCTCTACCGCAAGGACGAAGTGTTGGCGTGCTGGAAGCTCATCAGCGCTCCGCTGCTGTGGGTCGAAGGCGACCACACCGACCTTGCAAAATGGTGGGGTCACCGCTACTCGGCGAAAGAGTTTCACGAGCGGCTCGCGGTCGTCGCGCACGTCGAGAAGCATCGCCTCTCACCGGCTGGCCATATGCTGCACCATGATCAACCGGAGGCGCTGGCTGCGCGGCTCACGACGTTTTTCGACGCGCCGACGAGTGGGGCCGCGCGCGCCACCCCCAACTGAAAGCGGCCCGGCTCTCTCAATCGGGCCGCCGGAATGGACGACTGGGCGCGCAGGAACGCAGCGCGCGCCCTGCCCCTCACGCCTTGCCGAGGTTCAGTTCCGGGTAGCGCACGTGCTCGACCAGGTCCTGTGTATCGGCGCGCGGCGCGCCGGTGAGCAGGCTGACGATGAAGATCACCGCAAACCCGATCGGTACGCCGAAGAGGCCGGCCGAGATCGGCGAGATGCCCCACCAGATGTTGTCGGCGATCGGGCTCGTGACGCCGAACACGCCGCGCATCCAGGGCTGCGTCGTCGCCATGTAGTAGAACGTCGTGCCCAAGCCGGCGATCATGCCGAGCGACGCGCCCCACTTGTTGGCACGTTTCCAGAAGATGCCGAGCACGAGCACCGGGAAGAACGCCGACGCGGCAAACGAGAACGCGGCCGAGACGAGGAACAGGATGTCGGCCGGTTTCTGCGCAGCGATCGACGCCGCGGCGAGCGCGACAACGAGCAGCAGCATCTTCGACAGCGTGACGCGCCGCGCGGTCGATGCGTTCGGATCGATCATCTTGTAGTACAGGTCGTGCGACAGCGCGTTGGCGATCGTCAGCAGCAGGCCGTCGGCCGTCGATAGCGCAGCCGCCAGACCACCGGCGGCGACGAGGCCGGAGATGACGTAGGGCAGCCCGCCGATGGCCGGCGTCGCGAGCACGATGATGTCGCCGCCGATCTTCATCTCGCCGAGCTGCAGGATGCCGTCGCCGTTCACGTCCGTCACCGACAGCAGGGAAGGATCGACCTTGTTCCAGGCCGCGATCCAGTCCGGCAGATGGTTGAAAGGCGTGCCGACGAGCACGGTGAACACCTCGTACTTGACGAGCACCGCAAGCGCCGGCGCCGTGAAATAAAGCAGGAAGATGAAGAACAGCGACCAGGTGACCGACTCGCGCGCCTGCTTCACCGATGGCGTCGTGTAGTAGCGCATCAGGATGTGCGGCAGCGCAGCGGTGCCGACCATCAGGCAGAAGACGAGCGCGAGGAAGTTGCGCCGAGATGTGTCGAAGGTCTGCCGCTCCTGCTCGCTGCCGTCGGGGTTGCCTGCGAACTGCTGCGCGTGGCGCGGCATACCGGCAAGCGGCTTGGCGCGCGCTTCGTTGGCCGCCTTCGCCTTTGTCCATTCCACCTTCGCCGCCGCAGCGTTGCGCGGCAAAGCGGCGAGCGCCTTGTCCGCCGCTTGTGTCTCGGCCGCGGGTGCATTCGCGCTGCGCAGATCGTCTGCCTTCGTCGCGGCGGCGGACTTCTCCGCCTCGAGCGCAGTGGGCACATCCTTGAGCTTCTCTGCGAGCGTATCCGCGCGTTGCTTGAAGATCGCGATGACTTCCTTTTCCTTCGGGTTGTCGATCAGCTCCTTTTCCTTGGCGGTGACCTTCTCCAGCTGATAGCCGTAGATCGCCTGCGGAACCGGAACACCCGTCTGCTTGATCGACAACCAGACGACCGGGATCATGTAGGCGACGATCAGGATGATGTATTGCGCCACCTGCGTCCACGTCACCGCGCGCATGCCGCCGAGGAAGGAGCAGACGAGGATGCCGCCGAGGCCGACGAAGATGCCGACCTCGAATGCCAGGCCCGAAAGCCGGGTCGTGATCAGGCCGACGCCGTAGATCTGCGCCACGACGTAAGTGAACGAGCACAGGATGGCTGCGATGACGCCGAGGAAGCGCGGCAGGTTGCCTTCGTAGCGCGCGCCCAGGAAGTCCGGAATCGTGAACTGACCGAACTTGCGCAGATAGGGCGCGAGGAAGAGCGCCACCAGACAGTAGCCCCCGGTCCAGCCGAGGATGAATGCGAGGCCGCCGTAGCCGGAGAGGTAGAGCGTGCCGGCCATGCCGATGAAGGAGGCGGCGCTCATCCAGTCGGCGCCCGTCGCCATGCCGTTGTAGACGGCCGGCACACGCCGCCCGGCGACGTAGAACTCGGCAGCGTCGGTCGTGCGGCTCATGATGCCAATGCCGGCATACAGGCTCACCGTCGCGATCAGGAAGATCATGCCCAGCCAATCCTTGGGCACGCCCAGTTGCTCGAGCACCGCGACGATGGCGACAAAGGCGACGAAGCCACCCGTGTACCACGTGTAGACCTTGTTGAGTTGCTGCTTGAAACCCTTCTGGGTGGCGGCGCCGAAGCCACCTGACGCGCTAGCTGCTGTGCCGCTCATGTCACTCGTCCTCCGTTTCGGCGACGCCGAATTCCTGATCCAGGCGGTTCATGTAGTAGGCATAGAAGCCGATGATCGCGACGTACACGATCAGCGCGCCCTGCCCTGCAACCCAGAAGCTGAACGGCCAGCCGAAGAAGTTGAAATTGAGGTCACGCGCAAAGTAGCCGACGACGAAGGTGACGACGAACCACACGAGCAGCAGAAAACCGGTGATCCGCAGGTTGCGCTGCCAGTACTGGTGGTGTCGCTTGGTCAGTTGCATTCGTTTGTCTCCTTGTCTCCAACATGTACGGGCTGCGTGCGGCCGGCGAAATTGCCGTCAGGCAGCCAACCCGGTCTCGCGCTCGAGTTGCGCGGCGACCTTGGGCTCGAATTGCTTCAGATGGCGGATGATCCGGCGCGCCTCGTCGGCCTCGTCGCGATCGACGTGCACGCGCGCGAGCTGGTACCAGCCGTACGGGCTCATCGGCTGCAACTCGGTGTTTCGGCGCAGCGCAGCGATCGCGTCTTCGTGACGCCCGAGACGGATCAGCACCAGCGCCAGGCCGTACCACGCGCGATCGAGCTTGGCGTCGAGTTCGACAGCGCGCCGGAAGGCGGGCTCGGACTCGTCCAGGCGCCCCGCTTCGTCGAGCAGATAGCCGAGGTTGAACCAGTCGGCGGCGCTGCGCTGCGGATGAAACGTGGTCAGCGCTTGTGCGTCGGCGAGCGCCGCATCGCGCTGCCCGAGCTGGGCGCGCAGATGCGCGCGACTTGCGAGCGCGTAGGCATCTTGCGGCGCGAGCGCCAGCATCTCGGTGAAAACAGTGTGTGCTGCGGCGCGGCGCCCGAACATGAGCAGCACGAGCGCGCGCAGCTTGAACCACCGGTAGTCGAATCGGCCGCCACTCAGGCGCACAAGTTGACTCCGCCTTGCAGGCACAGGTTGATGCGTACGATCGTCAGGAAGACGAGGACGACGCTCAGGAAGAGAAAGGTCGCGAGCGGTACATGGCGATCGAGAACGAACCGCGGCGTCAGCTTTCGCAACAGCTTGACGAAGGGCGAGGCGATCACTTCGAGCAATTTGTAGAAGACATTGCGGTCGCGCCCGGCACCCGCAAGCAAGCCGAGCACAAACTGGCCCGCGAGCGCAAGCAGCGCAATCCACACGACGAGATGCGCCACACTCACCAATTGCAGCATGTAGTGAACGCTCCTGCGATGAACCGTACCGGGTGGCGATTGTCGGCACGAATCCGCGGTGAGAGTGATCGCCATCATGAAAAATCCCTCCGGGCCAACCCTCGGACCAACCCTCGGGTAAAGGGCGTTGCCGTCGTGGCACGCGCAAACATGCCGACAGCGCATGTCAAAATCGCGCCATTCAATCGTCGCGGAAGCACAACATGGATATCGAGCACATCAACGTTATCGGCAATGAATTGGCCGACTTGACCCAACGGACGCAAGATCTTCGGGGGTATCTTTGACTACGATCGCAAATCGCTGCGCTTGAACGAGGTCAACGCGGCGCTCGAGAACCCGAACGTCTGGAACGAGCCGAAGCGGGCGCAGGAGCTCGGGCGGGAGAAGAAGCTGCTCGACGGGGTGGTGACGACGATCAATCACCTGACGGGCAACCTCGCCGACAACACCGAGCTCTACGAAATGGCGAAGGCGGACGGCGACTTCGCGAGCCTGCTCGCGATCGAAGCCGACGCCGCCAAGCTCGAGGCGAAGGTTGCCGAGCTCGAGTTTCGCCGCATGTTCGCGAACCCGGCCGACCCGGGCAATTGCTTCATGGACATCCAGGCCGGCGCCGGCGGCACCGAGGCCTGCGACTGGGCGCAGATGCTGCTGCGCCAGTACCTGCGCTATTGCGAGCGCAAGGATTTCAAGACCGAGGTGCTGGAAGAGAGCGCGGGCGACGTCGCCGGTATCCGCAGCGCGTCAATCAAGGTTGAAGGCGAGTACGCGTTTGGCTTGCTGCGCACCGAGACCGGCGTGCACCGCCTGGTGCGCAAGAGCCCGTTCGACTCGG
>JBDTSN010000126.1:0-6304 GCA_039931145.1 Burkholderiales bacterium
GGCGTCGCGCAGATCGGCGAGACGGATGCGGTGCGAGCGCGGGTCGGGGAACGGCGTGTAGGTCGCGCCGCTGCGGCTGAACTCGGCATAGACCTCGATCACGTGGCCGACATCGACGACGAGCAGAAACGGCGGCCGGCCCTCGTCTGCGGGCAGTGCGCGGGCATAGCCTTCAGCTTGCGCGCGGGCGCGCAGCATGGCGTCGTCGAAGCCTTTGGTGTGGCCGGGCGCGCGCAGCTTCTTGGCTTCGAGGACGAAGGCGCCGCGCCGGTAGCAGTCGATGAAGCCGGCGCTCGTGCTGCCATCGCCATGCGCGAATTGCACGCGGCGTTCGAAGACGTAGGCGTTGTCGCGCGTGTCTTCGCTTGCGGGCTCCGGTGTGGGGCAGCCGAGGAGCGCGCAGAGCTCGCCAACGAAGAGCTGGTAGTTGGCACGCTCCGAGCCGCCGGCTGCCGACCAGCGCTCGATGAAGGCGGCGATCTGCGCGGCCTCGGGCGGGGCGGCTGCGGTCACTTCGAATCCAGGAACGCTTCAGCCTCGACGCCGGCCTGTTTGAGGATCGCGCAATAGCTGAAGCGGGCGAGCCCGCCCATCAGCTGGCAACGATGAGCGGGTAGTCGAAAGCCTCTCCGGCTGGCGACAACTTCCCAGCAGCTGCGCCCGCTTGCGTCTCGATCAGCTTGCGAGCCACGTCGCGCGCAATCTCGATCGTTTCCTGGATCGTGCGGCCCTGCGCCACGAGGCCTTGCACTTCGTCGCTCGTGGCAAGGTACACGCCCTCCGGCAGTTTCTCGATGTGCAGTTGGATCACGTGTTCCATGCGTTCGCTCCTCGCGAAAAATCAAGTGTTTGCGCGGGGTGCCAAAGGGCTTCAACCTCTCGCCGTATCAGTATAGGTGTGGGCTTGCACCTTCCTTGGTGACAGGCTCGCCGCGATCAAACTAAGCGCCGCCCAGTACGTCGCCAGGATCAGCAGCGCGGAAAGTGGAATCGGCGCATTGAACTTGTTGAACGCAAGCAGCGTGTCCGACGCCATGAAGAGGACGCCGCCGATCGCCGCGTTGCGGGCGAGCGCTTCGCCTTCACTGCCGCGCGCGACGAGCCAGACGACGCCTGCCTGCGCCGCCATCGCCGCGAGGCAGACGACGTAGGCGAGCACGGGCCGACGCAGCGCCGCCGGCACGCCGGGCCAGAGCTGCCACAGCAGCACGGCCGCAACAAACGCATAGAGCGCGAACGGCTGCGAACGCGCGACGATCGGCACGCGCCGCGTGAAGGCGACGATGAAGGCCAGGTGCGCGAGCAGGAACGACACGAGCCCGGGCAGGAAGCCTTGCTGCGGCCACATCAGAAAGACGTCGCCGGCGAGCGAAAGCCAAAGCCCGATGCGCACCCAGCGCCGCACGGTCGGCGCGTCGGCGCCGCGCGGCCAGGCCCAGGCGATGATGAGCAGCGTCGTCGCCGGTTTGAAGGCGTAGATCAGCGCCGGCACGGAAAGCATGTTGCCGGCGATGGCGAGCAACGCTGTCAACACGGCGGCAACGAGCAGCAGCGGGAGCGACTTGGTAGGCATGCAGGATTCTCAGGCGATGCGACCGGCCGACGCCAGCCGGGAGCGGTGCGCTGCGCCTGGGGGATTGCCCCGACGGCCGGACGCGAACGAGGCGAGGCGAGGTTACTCGCTCACGCCCAGGTCGGCGCCTCGAGCAGCGGGCATTGCCATTCGGCAAATTCCGGCGCCGCCATCGGCCGGCCGAAGAGGAAGCCCTGCGCCATCGAGCAGCCCAGGTCTTCGAGCAACTGCGCCTGTTCGGCGGTCTCGACGCCTTCGGCGACGGTGCGGATGCCGAGCGCGCGGGCGACGAGCACGGTGGCCTGGATCAGCACGCGGCGATGATCGTTTTGCGCCAGCTGGCTGACGAAGGAGCGGTCGATCTTGACGATATCGACCGGGATCTCGTGCAAACAGGCGAGCGACGAGTAGCCGGTGCCGAAGTCGTCGAGCGCCAGGCTCACGCCAAGCGCCTTGAGTTGGTGGAGGACACCGAGCGCGCCTGCATCCTGCATCGCCAGGCTTTCCGTTACTTCGAGGCGCAGGCAGTGCGGCGGCATGCCGGTGCGCAACAGATCGTGCTGCACGCGTTCGACAAGGTCGCCCTCGCAGAGTTGCGCGCGCGACAGGTTGACGGCGACGCTTTGCGGCGCGGCGTCGCCGAGCGTCTCTCTCCACACCATGAACTGATCGCAGGCCTCGCGCAGCACGCGCGCGCCGAGCGCAGAGATGAGCCCCGTTTCCTCGGCAACCGGGATGAACTCGAGCGGCGGCACAATGCCGCGCTCCGGATGCCGCCAGCGCGCGAGCGCCTCGACGCCGCGCAGCGCGCCACTCGCGAGATCGACGATTGGCTGATAGACGACGAAGAACTCGTCGTTGTGCAGCGCGCGGCGCAGATCGTTCTCGAGCTCGACGCTGCGCGCGACGCGTTCGTGCATCGTCGCGTCGAACAGCACGTAGCGCCCGCGTCCAGCGCGCTTGGCCTCGTACATCGCGGTGTCGGCGTCGCGCAGCAACGCGTCCGCGTCGCCGCGGTTCGTGTCGCTCGCGACGATGCCGATGCTGACGCTCGAATGCACCTCGTGCTCGCCAATCTGGTAGGGCTGCGAGAGGACGAACAGAAGCCGGCGCGCGACAAGCTCGGCATCTTCGACGCTGTGGATGGCGTCGAGCAGGATCACGAATTCATCACCGCCGATGCGCGCCGCCGTGTGCGCGCAGTCCTCACCGCGCGCGACCGCGTCGCCTTCGCGCAGCGCGAGCCGCAGGCGCAGCGCGATCTGGCGCAGCAGCTCATCGCCGACGTCGTGCCCGAGGCTGTCGTTGACGAGCTTGAAGCGGTCGAAATCCATGAACAGCACGGCAAAGCGGTAGTCGCGCAGACGGCGCGCGCGCAGCACCGCGTCGTGCAGCTTGCTGAGCACCGAGACGCGATTGGGCAACTGCGTCAGGCCGTCGGTGAGCGCTGCGCTGCGCAACTGCTCTTCGAGCTGCTTCCTTTGCGTGATGTCGGTGCGGATCGCGACGTGCTCGATGACGCGCGATTGCGCGTCCTGCACCGGCACGATCGTCGTGTCGGCCCAGTAGAGCGAGCCGTCGCGCGCGCGGCTGCAGACCTCGGCGTTCCAGCTGCGCCCGGCGTTCACGTTGCGCCACATATCGGCCCAGAACGAGCGCGGGTGGGTGCCCGAGCTGACGATTCGGTGCGTCTGGCCGATCAGCTCGTCTTGGTGATACTGGCTGACCTGGCAGAAGCGCTCGTTGGCGTGCTTGATTGTTCCCGACGGGTCGGTGACGGAGACGATCGCGTGCTTGTCGAGCGCCGTCTGGTAGGCGCGCAGCTCGGACAGCGCACGCTCGGCGCGCTCGCGCGCCTCCTGCGTCGCCGCCTCGGCGCGCTTGGCGCGGTCGATATCGAGGTGCACGCCGGACATCAGCAGCGCCTCGCCCTTGACATCGCGCTCGACGACCGCGCCGGCTGTCAACACCCACGCCCAGTGGCCGAGCGCGTGGCGCATGCGCAATTCGGCCCGGTAGACAACCGTTGGGTCGCGAAGATGCGCGTCGAGCAGCGCCTCTACGGCGGGCAGGTCTTCCGGGTGCACGAGCCGGCGCCAGCCGGCAAGCGTTTGCTCCACCTGCTCGGGTTCGTAGCCGAGCATGCGCATCAACTGGTCGTTGAAGCGCGCCGTGCCGTTCGCGAGCCGCAGCTCCCAGGTGCCGAGGGCCGCGCCCTCGACCATCAGGCCAAGGCGCACCTCCTGCGCGCGCTTTTCGGTCAGGTCGACAAAGCAGCTGATGACGCTTTCGACGGTGCCGTCGCGCCCGCGCAGCGGTTGGGTGTCGATAGAAATCCAGCGCACGCCACCCTCTGCCGCGGTGACGCCCATGACGACGCTGCCGGCCGGCTCGCCCGTGCGCAGGCTCTGCATCACCGGATGCGTCGCCGTGCGGAACACGCTCCCGTCTTCGTGCACCGCACGCCAGCGCCGGTCCGTCAGGCTGCGGCCGAGCAGTTGCTCCGGCTTCAGGCCGAGCATGCGGCACGCCGCATCGTTGCACTCGGTGATGCCGCCGTGCACATCGTGCACCACCATGCCGACCGGCATCGCCTCGATCAGCGTCGCCATGTGCTCGCGCTGCAGCACCTGGTTGGTGATGTCGGAGAGCACCTCGACGAAACCGTTCGGAGTGCCCTGCTCGTCGAACAGCGGCTGGACGTCGAGTTCGACCCAGTAATCGGCGCCGCCCTTGTTGCGGTTGCACACCGGCACCTTGATCGGCTCGCGCGCGGCGACCGCGAGCCGCAGCCGCTCCAGCGTTTCGGCCGGGGTGCGCGGCGAGCCGAGCACCTCACCCGGCGCGCGCCCCGCCACCTCGTGCGGTGCATAGCCCGACAGCCGCGTGAAGCCGTCGTTGACCCAGACGATGCGGTGCGCGCGGTCGGTAAAGACAACGCCGTTGCCGGTGCGTTGTGCTGCGAGCGCAAGGTATTTTGTCTCGGCCGCCTGGGCGACGAGCTTCTCGTGCTGGTGGCGCAGCACGCGCACCAGCGGCTCGAACACCGCGAGCGCGAGGCAGGCGAGCAGCCCGAGCATGAGCAGCGCCCATTCATGGTTTGATGCCTCGGCGCGCCGGCTGCGCTCGTCGGCCTCGCTTTGCAGCGCGGCAGCGAGAGAATCCATGTCGCGCAGGAAGGCCTCGGCCTCGGCCTGCAGGCCGAGCGCGATCGGCGGCATCATCTCCGGCGCGACCTTGGCGACGTAGCCGGCGTTCTCCCACAGCGACTGCTGCTGCACGTTGACGCGGCTGACGAGCTGGCCGATCCGGTCCGACGGTGCGTCGCTCGTGTGGCGCTGGCGCTCGATCAGCTCGGCCATGCGCCTGGACGCAGCCTGCATCGCCGCCTGTGACTGCTCGAGCTCTACAAGATGTGGCCCCGAATTGCGCGGCGCGAGCGAGGCGAGCGCGGCGAGCCGACCGAGGCGCTGGCTCTGCATGCGCTGGTGGCCGGCGAGCGTGATCAGCTCGGCGTCAACCTGGCGCGCGGTTTCGGCCTGTTGCGCCTGCCACACTTGCCATCCGGCGGCCAGGCCGATCACGATCAGCGTGCCGTAGAGCGCAGCGCGCAGCCGATGCTGGCGATAGGGCTTCAGGGCGTGTGGGGCGAGTGCCGGGCCCGCGTCGACACCGCGCCGCGCCGAGCGCAGCAGCAAGACCAGAGGCAGCGCCAGCAGCACCATCAGCAGCGACGCATCGAATAGCGCGACGCGCCAACCCACCATCGCGTGCGTCCACGGTTTGAGGACGACCTGCACCAGCACATCGGCGGCAAAGACAGCCGCGAGCATCGCAGCGGCATCGACCCAGAAGCGCGCCGGGCGCGACTCAGTGCGCGCGAAGGGCGGAACGGCCGGATCTGATCTGCTCTGGTTCACTGAACGGGTCTCGATTTGAAGCTGCCGCCGCGGGCGCAACCACCCTGCGAGCAAGCGCTCTGCCTCACGCTTTTCGGCGCGCCGGCGCGGAACTTGATCTGGCTCAGCCGTTCCCGGCGCTGTTTTCCGCCTCGCGTGCGGCCTGCTCCACGCGCAACGCCGACGCCGCGCGCAAGGCCTTCAACCGCTCGCGCGGGTCGACCTTTTGCATCACTTCGTCCAGCTTCATCTCCTTGATGAAGCGGCTCGGCACGCCGGCCACCGTCTCGCGGCCGCGCTTGCGCCGCCTGAGCGTGCTCACCGCGAGCGTGCTGCGCGCGCGCGTGATGCCGACGTACATCAGACGCCGCTCTTCCTGCAGTTGCTCGGGTGTCAGGGCGTCGCTCGCGCCCGGCGCCCTTGTGTCGACCTTCTCGACGCCCTTCTCAGCACCCTTGCCCGCGCCCTTGCCCACATCGCGCCCGACGAACGGCAGCAGCCCCTCGTTGACGCCCGCAAGCACGACGTGCGCCCACTCCAGCCCCTTCGCGGCATGCAAGGTGGACAGCGTCAGCACATCGCGCTCGTCGCCGCGCTCGGCGAGGCTGACGATGACGCTGATGGTCTGCGCCACCGCGAGCAGGCTCTTCGCTTCGGACTCGAAGCGGCCGCCGTCCTCGGTCACTTCCCCGCCGCAGCGCCGCGCGATCCAGTCGATGAAGTCGAGCACGTTGGCCCAGCGCGCGGCGGCGAGCTTTTCGCTGTCTTCGCCGTCGTGCAGGTGCTGCTCGTAGCCGATGTCCTTCAGCCATTGCAGCAGCAGCGCCTTCGC
>JBDTSN010000127.1:0-6270 GCA_039931145.1 Burkholderiales bacterium
GACGGCGCTGGGTTCCATCCACTTCAGGCTCTCGATGCCGTTCACGTCGCTGCCTTCGAGGATGCGGTCGATCAGCAGATTCGCCTTGTCTTCACCGAGCGCCTTGCGCAATACCGATCTGACGTATTCGTCGGTGTCGGCAACGAGCATGCTCTGGTCGCCGACGATGGTGCGAAAGCGCTCCAGCACGCGGTCCACGCGCTCGCGCGGGACTGCCTTCATCCTGGCGATCGTCTCGCCGAGCTTTTGCACGTCCTTCGGCGCGAGGTGCTTGAAGACAGCCGCCGCCTCCTCCTCGCCGAGCGACATCAGCAGGATCGCCGCGTCTTCGACGCCGCTCGCGTCGCCGGAATCGGCGCCCATCCTGCCGGTCGTGTCGTTGGCCATTGCGCGCTGTCGGCTCGAGGCGTCTCAGGCAGCCTGGCCGCTCGCGACCCAGTCGCGAACGATACCGGCCACCGCTGCGGGGTTCTGCTTCGCGAGCTGGCGCGCCTGTTCGAGATGGACGCTCGAGCGCGGCGCCTCGAGCACCGGCAGCGCGCTGGCGTTGCCGACGGGCAAATGCTCGGCGTCGTTCGCTACCGCATGCAGGCGTTGACCTGGCTTTGCCGCAGCTGCGTGCATCGCGCGCAGGGCGGGGCGCACGAGGCCGAAGAAGACGAGCAGCGCGACGCCGCCGAGCGCGCCGGGCACGGCGAGCGTGCGCACGAGATCGATCGCCTCGGGCTGCTTCCACAGCGGCAGCTCGACATTGCTCTGAGGCTCGACGCGGAAGGGCGCATTGATCACCTTCACCGAATCGCCGCGCTCGGCGTTGAAGCCGACGCTCTCCTTCACCAGCGCGGTGAGCTTTTCGAGTTCGTCCGGGCTGAGCGGCTGCGTCGTCGTCTTGCCCTTGGCGTCGGTCACACTGCGGTTGTTGACGACGACGGCGGCATTCAGGCGCTTCACGCTGCCGGTTGCGTTGCGCGTCACGCGCACCGTCTTGTCGACTTCGTAGTTCGTCACGCTGTCGCGCCGCGAGCTGCTGCTCGCGCCACCGGATTGCGCTGCCTGCAGCGTCGCGGCGGCACCGGTGATCGGCGCCGTCGCCTGCTGCGGCGGTTGGTTCGACG
Source organism: Burkholderiales bacterium (assembly GCA_039931145.1). Classification (GTDB taxonomy): domain Bacteria; phylum Pseudomonadota; class Gammaproteobacteria; order Burkholderiales; family Burkholderiaceae_C; genus CAIKUF01. Next base: position 1,116 of record JBDTSN010000127.1, read on the forward strand.
CCGCGCCCGGCACCCCGGCGGCGGCCGCGGCCGCGCTGCCGCCGACCTCGGTGCTTTGCTGGCTGCGCACTGCGCGCTCTGCCTGCACGCCCTGGTTCGGCTTGAAGAGTTCGGAGGTGGATTCGGTCTGCGAGAAGTCGAGCTCCGCGGTGACGCTTGCGCGCAGGTTGTCGCGGCCGACGACCGGCTCGAGCAGATCGAAGATGCGCTTCGCGTAGCCCTGTTCAATCTGGCCCACGTACTGCAACTGCTGCGCGTCCAGACCGCTCGTCGCCGCGGCGTCGTTCGCTCCGGTGAGCAGCGTCCCGGTCTGGTCAAGCACGCTCACGCTCTTCGGGTTCAACTCGGCGACGCTCGACGCGACGAGGTGGACGATGCCTGCCACCTGTGTGCTGTCGAGCGAGCGCCCCGGGAAGAGCGTCAGCACCACCGACGCCGAAGGCTTTTGCTGCTCGCGAAAGAAGCCGTTCTGGTTCGGCAGCGCGAGGTGCACGCGTGCGCCCTGAACCGCGGCAAGCGCGGTGATCGAACGCGTCAGCTCGCCTTCGAGGCCGCGCTGAAAATTGAGCCGCTCACCGAACTGCGTGAGGCCGAAGCGGGCGGTGTCCATCAATTCGTAGCCGACCACCGAGCCCTTGGGCAGGCCGACCGATGCGAGCTTGAGCCGCGCGTCGTGCACCTGCGACGCCGGCACCAGGATGGCTGCGCCGCCGTCTGCATGCCGGTAAGGCACGTTCATCTGCGCGAGCTGGGCGATGATGGCGCCGCCGTCCTTGTCCGACAGATTCGCGTAGAGCACCTTGTAGTCGCCCTGGCTCGTCCACAGCGTGAGCGAGAGCACGACCGCGGCAAGCGCCGCGAGGCCAAGCGCGAGCGACGCCTTGGAGCGCAGCGGCAGGTTGACGAGCCGCGCGGCGAAGTCGGCCGCGACGGGTTCGGCAGGAGTGGCTATCTGACGTACGACGGCTGTTTCCATGGAGTGGACAGTTGCGCGCAGGGCGACCCGCGGAGGTTCCGAATGCTGTCGATTATTCGGAGGTGCCGTGCGCCGGATGCAGGAAACAAGCTGTCAAAGGGGCGTCAGTTCACCCCGCAGTGCGGCGCATGTCACGACTACGATGGCGCGACGCTGGAGTTCGCCACCCACGCCCGCATCGGAATGACTGGCGACGCCGCAAGTGAGACGGAGATGCACCGATGAACGTGACCTTGAAGCCCTTTGATTTCGCGCAGGCCGTGGCCCGTGCCGGCCTCACCACGCAGGGCGAGCCGATCGCCAAAGGCAAGGCAGTGCAGGGTGGTGGCTTCGCGCAGGCGCTGACGCAGGCGCTCGGCGCGGTGAGCGACAGTCAGAACGAGGCCGCGCGGCTACAGCGTGAGGTGCAGCTCGACAACCCGACCGTGAGCCTCGAAGAGACGATGGTCGCGATGCAGAAAGCCCAGATCGGATTCCAGGCCACGTTGCAGGTCAGGAACCGCTTGGTGCAGGCCTACAGCGACATCATGAACATGCAGGTCTGACGAGCGCGCGGTGCTCGCAAACCGCAACAGGCTTCACTCAAGCCTCATCACTCGCCGGCGCTTTTGCGTCTGGTCGATGTAGCGCTGCAGCGTGCGCTCGGCGTCCTGGCTCAGGCGCACCATTTCGCACCCCAGGCGCACGCCGCTCGATTCGGCGTGAATCGACGTCACGTGGTGCAAGCGCAGGCCGGTTTCGAAGCGGGTGGTGGTGTCGAGCTCGAGCTGCACGCGGTTGACGAGCACACCGGGTTCGAGCATTGGCACGTCCTGCGGCAGCAGCAGTGCACAGCCGCCGACGCTCAGGTCGAGGATGCGCAGCGTGAGCGTCATGTCGGGGATCATCGGGTGCTGCAGGCGCGCGAGCGGCGCGTCGCGCAGCAGCGGGCGCACTCGAAAGCTGTCGCGCCGCTGAAAGCGAAACAGCTCACGCGGGTAGGTCGTCGTCAGCGCGCAACTGCGCGCGCCGTGCACGAGCACGAGATTGCCGACGTCGAACTGGATCTTGACGTTGTCGAGGTAGGCGACGACGACTGCCTCGTCGCCTTCGAGTACCGCTTGCAATTGCGGGTCGCTGGCGTCGACGGCGAAGCTGAGCGCTCCGCGCGCAGCGTCGGCCGTCCATAGCGACGTCGTGTAGACGCTGCCGTGCGGCGCGTTCAGGTTGACGAGTACGCTCGCGTCTTGCAGGCGGCGCAGGGCGGCCGCAATTTCAGTTGGCGTAGCGAGGCGGAATGCGTCCAGGCTGCCGTTCTCGGCGGCCATCGCCTCCAGGGGCATTGGCAGGGTGTCCATCGCCGTGTGTCGGTAGCTGGCTGCGTCTGGACGCGTCCGCGTCAATGCAGCGTCTTCGGCCGGCCGGCGAGCAGGTCGTCCAGGTCTTCGAGCCAGGGCTCGGCAAGTTGGCGCAACTCGGCATCGTTGAGCAGGATGCGCTGCATGATGCGCGACTTGACCTTCGCCTCCTCGGGGGCGAGCTTGTTCTCGGTGGCGGCGTGCTTGAGTTGCGAGATGAGGAGCGCGCATGCGCCCTCGAGCTTGACGACATGGTCCCAGTTGCCGGTGCGTGCCGCTTCCAGCATCTCGTGGCTTGCCTGCTCGATGGCTTCGTAGTAGTTCAGCAGCGCGGAATTCATGCAGGCTCCAGGTGTGGGGTTCAGGGTGTCGCGTTCGGCGCTCATTGCGCAGCGGGCGCGCGCGCCGGGTCGATCGCGAGCCAGGCGGCCTTCACCGGCTCGATCAGATCGCTGCACTCCTGCAGCGCTGCCGCATCGTTGTGCAGGTTGGCGTGCGTGAGGCGAAGCGCCAGATAGCTGTAGAGACGGTTCAGGTTGGCTGCGACTGATCCACCATCCTGAAGATTCAGGCAGGCACCCAGCCCCTCCTCGACGATACGCACCGCATGCCCGATTGCCCGGCCCTTGTCGGCGATGCGACCGTCCTGCATTGCACCGCGCGCCCGTGCCAGCGCGTCGCTCAAGCCCACGAACAGCATCGCGACGAGTTGATGTGGGGACGCACTCGAAACACGCGTTTCCATGCCCACCTGGTGATAGGCGTTGGAGACGTTGGAGGGATTGGAGGCGTTGTGGGAGACTGTGGTCGCGAACATTCGGGCTTGGCTTTCGATCGTGGCGAGTGCATTGAATATCGGCGACGACCCCCTTGACTTGAGCAAGCCGACGACGCTGCGTCGGTTGTATTCAGGGGCTTGTTACGCGGGTATCGGGAGCGATCGCACAAAGGTGCAGGCGCTCCTGGATTCACGCGCCCTGGGCATTGCGCGCGAGGGTGAGCGCAACCAGACGCGGCCGGCACGCCGGCCGGCGCACCGCGTGCTCGCGTCAGCTCTAGTTGCCGTAGAGGTTGGTGCTGTTGAGCATCGCCATCTGCTGCGTGACGTAGCTGCTGATGCCGCTCAGACGGCCGAGCGTCGTGTCGAGCGCCGTGTACTGCGCGCGCAGCCGGATCTCGGTCTGCTCGACGCGCTGTTCGAGTCGATCCTGATCGGATTGATTCATCTCGATACGCTTGCGCAGGCCGTCGGTGCGTGTCGTGAGCGTGCCGTCGACGCTGAGCATGGCGTCAGCCAGCGTGCTGAACTGGCGTGCGATGCCGTTGTTGCCGGGAACTGCGATGTCGTTGTTGGCAAACAGCTTCTTCAGTTCCGGCAGGTTGGCAAGCGCGGTGTCGAGCTTGTCGGTGTTTACTTTTACGCTGCCGTCGCTCTGCAGTTCGAGGCCGACATTCGAGAGTTGGCTGAAGGCGCTCGATGCGCCCGAGCTCGATCCCATCAGCGCACGCAACTGACGCTGAATGCCGACAGCGCCGCTGTCGCCCTGCAGCGGGCCGGCAGTCTTGGTACCGGCGTCGTACTTGATCTGGCTCGCGATCAGCGAGGTGAGCGCGTTGTAGGCGTTGGCGAAGGTTTGCACCGCCCTCTTCAACGCCTCGTTGTCCTGCACGACCTTGAGCGCGACCGGTTCGGTCGTCACCTGGCCAAGCGTGAGCGTGATGCCATCGACCACGTTCGTGAGTGTGTTGCTCTGTGAGCTGATCGCGATGCCATCGATCGTCGCCGCTGCGTTCGCGCCGGCCTGCGTCTGCGTCATCGCACCCGCGCCGGAAGATGGATCGAATCCGAAGGCGGCTACGCCGCTGGTGCGAAACGCGCTCTCAGTGCCGGTCGCGGTTGACCGCATCAAGAGCCGCGCACCGGTGCCGTCGTTGAGCACCGTCGCCGTCACGCCGGCATTCGCGGCGTTGATCTTGTCGCGAACCTGAGCGAGGGTGTCGGTCGCCTCGATCGTGATGTCCACCGCCGCTGCACCGCCATTGGGTGTGAACGTCGTCTGGCCCGGCCCCCAGCTGCCGAGCTCGATGTGCAGCGTGCCGGCGCCCGGCGTCTCGTCGGCCGAGGCGAAGACGCCCGAGGCGAGCGACTGGGCGGCCGCGAGCGACTGCACCTGAAGCGAATAGTTGCCTACCGCCGCTCCGCTCTGAACGACGATACCCACTGCTGTGGTGTTGGAAGAAGTGCCAACCGTCTGGCCCCAGGTTTCGTTCTTCGTCAACGCCGAGGCCGCATCGCGAAACGCCGAAGTCAGGCTCTGGAGCTTGCCGTACTCGGAAATCTGCGACTGAATCTGCGACGCCTTGCTCTGGAGTTGGACGATCGGCTGGCGCTCGATCGCAAGCAGCTGGTTGATGATCGAATTGACGTCGAGTCCGCTGCCGATACCTGGGGAACTGATTGTGGTCATGGTGGCGCTGGTCGGTTGTTGTTGGTCGGCGGCTTCGGGCGATGCGTGAAGCAACGTGCGGCACGCAAGCGAAAAACCCGATGCCGCAGGTTCATTGCTGAACCGCGTTCATCGGGTTTCGGTGCGAACCGGCGGAACTTGAGCGCGGCCGGTTCAGTTGCGCAGCAACGCAAGCACCCCCTGGGGCAGCTGGTTGGCCTGGGCGACCATCGCCGTGCCGGCCTGCTGCAGGATCTGGGCGCGTGACAGGTTTGCTGTCTCGGCAGCAAAGTCCGCGTCCATGATCCGGCCGCGGGCGGCAGTCGTGTTTTCGCTCTGGATCTGGATGTTGGAGATCACGCTCTCAAAGCGACTCTGGATCGCCCCGAGGTTGG
>JBDTSN010000128.1:0-6243 GCA_039931145.1 Burkholderiales bacterium
GCTGGTGCTGACCGGCGGCGATCCAGTGCTGCGGTCGTCGTTCGCGGTCGGGCTCGCAGCGCAGTCATCGATCGCGCTGGCGGCGCTCGCCGCAACCAAGATCGGTCTGCAACGTCATCGCGAGCCGCAACGCGTTGAAGTAGACATGCGCCACGCCGCGATCGAATGCACGGCGCGCTATACGCTGGACGGCGTCGCGCCCGACCCATGGGACAAGCTCGCCGGTCTGTACCGATGCCGGTCCGGCTGGATGCGCGTGCACACGAATTTCGCTCATCACCGCGACGCCCTGTTGCGGTTGCTCGGGCTGCCCGAGGGGCCAACGACCGAGCGTGCTGCGGTCGCGCAAGCGCTCGCCAATCACGACGCGCTCGAGTTCGAGGAGCGCGCCAGTGCGGCTGGCTGCGTCGTCGCCGCGCTGCGCAGCTTCGATGACTGGGACGCACATCCACAATCGGCCGTGATCGCCGCGCAGCCGCTCGTCGCGATCGAACGCGTCGGCGACGCGCCACCGCTGACATGGCCCGACCTGCCGCATGCGCGCGCCCCGCTCGAAGGCCTGCGTGTGCTCGACTTGACGCGCATCCTCGCCGGCCCGTTCGGCACCCGGCTGCTCGCGACCTATGGCGCCGACGTGCTGCTCGTCAACGCGCCACACCTGCCCAACATTGACGCGATCGCCGACGTGAGCCGCGGCAAGCTCTCGGCATTCGCTGATCTGCGTGAAGCGCCTGGCCGCGAGGCGCTGCGCAAGGTGCTGCGCGACGCGCACGTCTTCGTCCAAGGCTACCGGCCCGGCGCGATCGGCGCACTCGGCTTCGACCCGCAGGCGATCGCCGATCTGCGGCCGGGCATCGTCATGGCGTCGCTTTCCGCCTACGGCGAGAGTGGGCCGTGGGGCGGCAGGCGCGGCTTTGATTCGCTTGTACAAACTGCCACCGGCTTCAACCATGCCGAGGCGGTTGCGGCGGGCAGCGACAAGCCGCGTGCACTGCCATTGCAGATTCTCGACATGGCAAGTGGCGCGCTGCTCGCGTTCGGCGTGCAGGCTGCGCTGCTGCGCCAGCGCGCCCACGGCGGGAGCTGGCAGGTGCGCGTCTCGCTCGCGCGCACCGGCCGTTGGCTGCGCGATCTCGGCCGCGTCGCGGATGGTTTCAGCGCGCGGCCGGACGTCGGCGCAGATCTGATGGAGGACGCGGCCTCGGGCTGGGGCACGCTCGGGTCGGTGCGCCACGCGGCTCGGTTCGTCCCTGCGAATACGAACGCACTGCGGCCTTCAATGCCGCCCGGCACGCATCCGCTTTCCTGGCCGCTGCCGGGCTCGAGACACGAGCCGCCGCTGCGGGCGAGCTGAGCATCCGCGCCGCGGCTGCGTGCAAGAATCACGGCCACGACCAACCCTCGGGCAAACCCAACGTGAGCCTCGTCTTTCCGCACACCTTCGTACCCTGGTTTCGCTCCGTCGCGCCCTACATTCATGCGTATCGCGGCAAGACCTTCGTGGTCGCCATCGCGGGCGAACTGATAGCGGCCGGCAAGCTGAGCCCCTTCGCGCAGGACATGTCGATCCTGCACGCGATGGGCATCAAGCTCGTGCTCGTGCATGGCTTTCGGCCGCAGGTAAACGAGCAATTGCGCGCCAAGGGGCAGGTGTCGCAGTACAGCCATGGCCGGCGCGTCACCGATGCGGTCGCGCTCGATTGCGCACAAGAGGCGGCAGGCCAACTGCGCTTCGAGATCGAGGCCGCGTTCTCGCAGGGCCTGCCGAACACGCCGATGGCGAATGCGACGGTGCGCGTGGTATCAGGCAATTTCCTCACCGCGCGGCCGGTGGGCATCGTCGACGGGATCGACTTTCAACAAAGCGGCCTGGTGCGCAAGGTTGACGCCACGGCGATCCGGCGCGCGATCGAGAGCGGCGCCGTTGTGATGCTTTCGCCGTTCGGTTTCTCGCCCACCGGCGAGGCGTTCAACCTGTCGATGGAAGATGTGGCGACGAGTACTGCAATTGCCCTCAAGGCCGACAAGCTGCTGTTTTTGAGCGAGGTGGCAGGTATTCACGAGGATCGCAACGACCCCGAAAGCCCGATCGACACCGAGCTTGCGCTGGCGGATGCCGAGCGGCTACTGGCGTCGCTGCCGAATCCGAGCCAACCCACCGACGTCGCGTTCTATTTGCGATATTGCGTCAAGGCCTGCCGCGGCGGCGTCGAGCGATCACACATCCTGCCGTTTGCAGTGGATGGCGCACTGTTGCAGGAGGTTTATACGCACGACGGCATCGGCACGATGGTTGTCGACGAAAAGTTGGAGAGCCTGCGCGAAGCGACCGCCGACGACATCGGCGGCATTTTGCAATTGATCGAACCGTTCGAGCGCGACGGAACGCTCGTCAAGCGCGACCGCACCGAGATCGAGCGCGATATCAGCCACTACATCGTGATCGAGCACGACGGCGTGATCTTCGGCTGTGCGGCGCTCTATCCATATCCGGATGAAGACACGGCCGAAATGGCCGCGCTCACCGTGTCACCCGGCACTCAGGAACAAGGTGACGGCGAGCGCATGCTAAAACGTATCGAACATCTCGCCCGGGCACTCGAGCTCAAGAGTATCTTCGTGCTCACGACACGCACCATGCATTGGTTTCTCAAACGCGGGTTTCACCAGGTCGATGCCGATTGGCTGCCCGAAGCGCGCAAGCGCAAATACAGCCACGACCGCCGCTCGCAGGTGCTGGTCAAGAAGCTCTGACCCCGCTACCTCGTGAACCGATACACCTATTTTTTTGAAGGAGTCTTCCCATGCCGCGGACCGTCACTTGTGCTTATCTCAAGAAGGAAGCCGAAGGGCTGGCGTTCCTACCTTACCCTGGAGAACTCGGCAAGAGAATCTATGCTGAAATCAGCAAGGAAGCATGGCAGCTATGGCTGAAACATCAGACCATGCTCGTGAACGAAAACAGGCTCAATCTCGCCGACCAGCGTGCGCGTCAGTATCTTGCACGGCAGATGGAGTTGTTCCTTTTTGGCGAAGGCGGCGATCAGCCTGTGGGTTATGTACCACCGAGCGATTGAAACAGAAGTGCGATTTCTGATATTCTCCAGTCCTCTCCAATCCCTTCAGAAGGACGAATATCGTGGCCACATTGAAAGAGCTTCTGGCTCAAAAGGCTGAAATCGAAAAGCAGATCGACGACGTGGCGCGAAACGAGCGCGCCGATGCTGTCGCCAAAGTCAAGGCGCTGATGGCCGAACATGGCTTGAGCATCGCCGACCTCGGCAGTCGGGGGTCGGCCAAAGCAGTTCGCGGCGGTGGCGGCAAGGTCGCGGCCAAATACCGCGACGCGGCCACGGGGCAAACCTGGAGTGGCCGTGGCCTGCGGCCGAACTGGCTCAAAGCGGCGATAGCGAGCGGCAGGAAGCTCGAGGATTTCGCCGTCTGAACGACGCCTCGCAATCGCGCGCAACAAGCCGCCCCCACCGGGCGGCTTTTTCATGCCCGGGCGCTAGACTGGCCGCGTGATTCCGCCCGCATTCCTGCACGACCTTCTCGCCCGCACCGACATCATCGAGATCGTCGGGCGCTACGTGCAGTTGAAAAAGGCGGGCGCGACGCACAAGGGCCTGTGCCCGTTTCACGGCGAGAAGACGCCGAGCTTCACGGTCAGCCCATCGCGCCAGACTTACCACTGCTTCGGTTGTGGCGTGCATGGCAACGCGATCGGCTTCCTGATGGAGAACGCGGGCCTGAGCTTCATCGACGCGGTGAAGGATCTGGCACAGCAAGTCGGCATGCAGGTGCCCGAGGACGACGCCTCGCCGCAGGAGCGCGAGCGCGCGGCGCAGATGAAAGAGAAACAAGCGACGCTGTCAGGCGTCCTCGCAAAGGCGTGCGAGCACTACCGCCATCAACTCAAGGCGAGCCCACGGGCGGTGGACTATCTGAAGGGCCGTGGGCTGAGCGGCGAAGTTGCTGCGCAGTTCGCGCTCGGCTACGCGCCCATTGGCTGGCGCGGTCTGGCCAGTGTGTTCGCGCACTACGACGATCCATTGCTCGAGGAGAGCGGGCTCGTGATCAACCATCCGGCGGATGATTCCGTGCGCATCGGGTCGAGCGCCGGGCCGCCCCAAGCCGGCCCGCATCCCCCCGGGGGATCGGGCGACGTGTCCGACGGACGCGGGGCTTCGTCTTCGAAGCGCTACGACCGCTTTCGCGACCGCATCATGTTCCCGATCCGATCGGTACAAGGCGAAGTGATCGGCTTCGGCGGCCGGGTTCTCGATCAGGGTGAGCCAAAGTACCTCAATTCGCCCGAGACGCCGGTCTTCGTCAAGGGCCGCGAGCTCTATGGCCTGTTCGAGGCGCGCGCCGCGCTGCGCAAGCACGGCTTCGCACTCGTTGTCGAGGGCTACATGGACGTGGTGGCGCTCGCTCAACTCGGGTTTCCGAATGCGGTCGCGACGCTCGGCACGGCGTGTACCGCGGAGCACGTGCAGAAGCTGTTTCGCTTCACGGATGCGGTCGTGTTCAGCTTCGACGGCGACAACGCCGGGCGCCGCGCCGCGCAGCGCGCGCTCGAGGCGAGCCTGCCGCATGCGAGCGACACGCGAAGCATCAAGTTCCTGTTCCTGCCCCCAGAGCACGATCCCGATTCCTTCGTCCGTGAGCATGGCGCCGAGGCGTTTGAAGACTGCATCGCGCAGGCCGTGCCGCTGTCAAGGCAATTGATCGCCATTGCGAGCGAATCCTGTGACCTGGAGTCGGTCGAGGGCCGTGCCCACCTGCTCGCCAATGCCAAGCCGTTGTGGGCTGCGCTGCCGGAAGGCGCACTCAAGCGCCAGCTTCTGGTTGAACTGGCGCAATGTGCGCGTGACGATCTCGTGCAACTCAAGCAGCAGTGGGGTCAGTCGACCTCGTCCGTCGCCGCACGCAATGCCATGCCGTATCAAGCGCCACGGCGCCGCACGGGCCGCATCAGCCAGGGCATGGCCAACCTGTTGGACCGTGCGATCTGGCTGCTTCTGCATCGCAGCGAGACGTGGACGGGTCTGGACGGCGATGCGCACGACCTGCTTTCCGCCCAGCCCGCGCCTTATGACGCGCTCTTTGGCACGGTCGAACGCAGCGTGCACGAGCACGGAGCGCTCGCACCCGGCGCCCTGCTCGCCGAGTTGCGCGACAGCGTCGCAGCCGACGCACTCGGTAGAACGGTGCTCGGGCGCATTGCCGCATTCCACGGCCCCGGCACCGACAACGATATTGCGTTCGAGCTCTCGCTCGTGATCGCCAAGCTGCGCCTGCAGGCGGTCGACGACGAACTCAAGCTCTTGTTCGAATCGGGCATCGATTCTCCCGATTCGCAACGCCGCAGTCGCGAGTTGATGCTGGCACGCAAGCAGCTGAAGACTTAGCCGTCGGGTCAGACTAAACCGGCCTGACGAAACCGCGCTGCCGGGTATAATCCAAGACTCACGCAAGCGTGGCAAGAGTGACAGCAGCACCTCCGGGCCCCGGCCACCCTCTGACCCAGGGTCCCCTCACAAGGCCACCCATCACCCGCAAGGGCTGCCCCTTCGCAAGGAAATGTTCACCCGACCTTGCCCCGGCGCAAAAGCGCGCCAGCGTGTGCAGGGCGTGCGTACGCCAAGCGTCCCATTCAATCTGGACATCGGCCGCAGGGCGATCGTTGAACGCCGGGCGCTTGATCGGAACGAATCTGTCAAGAGGCCAGTAGTGACAACCAACATTCGAGGAATTGCATGACTGCGAAGAAGAGCGCTTCCGCCAAGATCGTCGAGCCCGAGCTGAAGAAGGTCTCCAAACCGGCAACGAAGGCCGCCGCGCCTGCAAGGGCAGCCGCACCCGCGGCCCGGCCCGCCGTGAAGGCGGCCGCAAAAGCTGCGCCCAAGGCCGGCGCGAAGCCTGCGTCGAAGACGGCCAAGACCGGCCCCGCCGGCAAAGCCAAGTCGGATTCCGCGAAGGCGCGCGGCGCCGCGGACGAGGACTTCTCCGATATCGAAGCCGATATCGCCGGCGAGCCCGAGGCTGCGGAGGATGTTGAAGCCAAGGCCAAGGCCAAGCCTTTGCGCATGAAGGTGTCGCGCGCCAAGGAGCGCGCGCTGATGCGCGAATTCGGCCTTGACGAGACGGCGCTCACAGAAGAAGAAGTCGCCAAGCGCCGCCATGAGCTGAAGACGCTCATCAAGATGGGCAAGACGCGCGGCTTCCTGACGCACCAGG
>JBDTSN010000129.1:0-6210 GCA_039931145.1 Burkholderiales bacterium
GGCGATGGGACTGACCGACCGCGACCTGCGCTTGATGGAGCGCCTGGCGCGCGCCCAGGTGCGCAAGGCCGGCGGCGGCGGCGAAGGCGCGGTCGAGGAGATCAAGCGCATGGAGCTCGACACCGCCTGGGGCGAGGAGCGCAGCGGCCAGTCCGGCTGGGGCGACGAGCGCACCGGTATCACCGAGTGGGCGACGCAGCGCTGACGCGTCGCGCGGCGCGCTGGTCGGCCGACGCTTGACCCGGCGCCGCCCCGCGGCTCACAGCCAGCGCGTCAGCATCTCGCGCAGCTTGGCGCGCGTGTAGGGCTTGGCAAGGTGATCGTCCATGCCGGCGTCGCTCGCGAGCCGTGTGTCCTCGTCGAAAGCATTCGCCGTCAAGGCGACGACCGGCAGGCGCGGCAGGCCGAACTTCGCTTCGCGGGCACGGATCTGGCGCGCCGCGGCGTAGCCGTCGAGCACCGGCATCTGGCAGTCCATCAGCACGAGGTCGAACGGGTGCGCGCCGATCAGGTCGAGCGCCTGTTGCCCGTCTTCGGCCTGAATCACGTCGAGGCCGAGCGACTCGAGCATTTCGTGCGCGATGAGCATGTTGACAGGGTTGTCTTCGACCAAAAGGACCGTGCCCGACAAGGTGACCGGCCCGTCGAGCCCGCCCATCGCCGAGTCGAGGATGACTTGCGGCACGGGCGACGCATCGAGCTCAAGCTCGAGCGTGAAAGCAAATCGCGAGCCCTTGCCGGCGCCGCTGTGCACCTCGATGCGCCCACCCATCGCCTCGACGATGCGTTGGCTGATCGCAAGCCCGAGGCCCGTGCCGCCGCGGCGCCGGTTGCGCGAGCTGTCGATCTGATGGAAGGGCTGAAACAGGTTCTGTGCGGCGTCCGGCGTGATGCCGATGCCGCTGTCCTCTACCTCGAAGGCGACGCCCGCGCTGCCGGCGGGCGCGGCAATCGGCGACAGGCGCAAGGTCACGTGGCCGCGCTCGGTGAACTTGATCGCGTTGCCCACCAGGTTGAGCAGCACCTGCTTCAGCCGCTGCGCGTCGCCGACGATCCAGTTGGCGACGTCGGGCTCGATCTCGAAGCGCAGATCGAGACCCTTGCTCTCGGCGTTCGCGCGAAACAGCGCCGCCACCGACGCCGCCAGGCTGTGCAGTGAGAGCGGCGCATGCGCAAGGCTCAGCTTGCCGGCTTCGATCTTCGAATGATCGAGCACGTCGTTCAGAATGCTCATCAGCGACTCGCCCGAGGATGCCGCGGTTCGCACCAGTCGGCGCTGGTTGGTGTCGAGTTGCGAGTGCCGCAACAGGTCGAGCGCGCCGAGAACGCCGTTCATCGGGGTTCGGATTTCGTGGCTCATCGTCGCCAGGAACTGGGATTTCGCGACATTCGCTGACTCCGCGGACTCCTTGGCTTGCTTCAGCGACGCGTTCGCCGCATCGGCCTCAAGGCTGTGGCGGATCGCCTGCATCGCGGTGCTCTTGAACTGGCGCGAGCCGCGCAGCACCGTGATGCCGAAGACAATCACGAGCGCGGCGAGCAGCCACGAGCCGACGGCGTTGGTGAGCACGCTCACGAGCGTCAACGAACCGACCTGCAGTACAGTCAAGATCAGAAAGGCGCGCCCGACGAGTGTCATGAAAAAGGCTGCCGTCGTGATCGTGCCGAGCAGCACCGTCACATAGGCGGTGCCCATGTCACCCTGCAAGTGCGGATAGATCCAGATCGTGCCGATCATCCACAGCACGCCGGCGAGCGCCGAATTGCCTTCGAACTCGGCCTCGGCCCGCGCGACGCTCTGATCGGAGAGCTTCGCTGCGTCGTCGTAGCGGCTCGAAATCGAGAGCCGCCAGATCCCGACGGCCACCCCGCAGGTGATGATGGCCGCGACGGCCGCGATGCGGTCGACAGTCACCCCGAGATAGGCGACGAACGCAACCGCGAGAAGTTGGAGCGGGACACTGCGGCCAGCGTTCTGAAGAGCCAGTTGCAGCATCTCGCGACGCACGGCCGCTTCGACGGTGGAGGGGGTACTCGTCACCCGGCAAGCATATCGTGCGCGGTAGCACTTGGCGCACCGCGTCGCCCGAACGCGACGCGAGTGGCCTGCAACGCCTGGTTCCACCTGCCAGCGCGCTGCGCGCACGTTGCACTCCCGAGCCAGCCGTTCCGGATCGCAGTTGCGCTATCGTCGCGCCGTGCAGTCACTGCTCCCTCACACGCCGCGGCGATTTGATCGGCTCGATGCGCTGCGCGGCGGGGCCATCGTCTGGATGGCGGCATTTCACTTCGCGTTCGACCTGAACTACTTCGGCCTCGTCGCGCGCCAGAACTTCCATGTCGATCCGCTGTGGACGGTGCAACGTGCCTGCATCGTGAGCCTGTTCATGTTCTGCGCCGGCCTGTCGCAGGCGGTCGCGGCGAAGCAGAGCCTTGGCTGGCCGCGTTTCTGGCGCCGCTGGGCGCAGGTGGCGGGTTGTGCGCTGCTCGTGACGGCCGGCTCGTGGTTCATGTTTCCGCGCAGCTACATCACGTTCGGCGTGCTGCACGGTCTGGCGGTGATGCTCATCGTCGCCCGCCTCAGTGGCGGCTGGTCGATCTGGCTCTGGCCGCTCGGGGCGCTGGCAATTGCGCTGCCACATCTCGCCGCGAATCCGTTCTTCGATGCGCCGGCGCTGAGTTGGATCGGCCTCGTCACGCACAAGCCCGTGACCGAAGACTATGTGCCGCTGCTGCCATGGATGGGCGTGATGTGGTGGGGGATGGCCGCTGGGCAGTGGCTGATCGCGCGGCGCCCGACTGTGCTGCAGGGGGCGTTGCACGCAGCGATGCGCCCGCTGGCAGCACTCGGCCGCTGGTCGCTGAGCTTCTACATGCTGCACCAGCCGATCCTGATCGGGTTGCTGATGCTGTGGCTGCAGTGGCGCCGCTGAGGGCGCTACCATGCCTGAATGAGCATCCTGTTCGGCTTTCACGCCGTCACCGTGCGGTTGAAGACCGCGCCGCAATCGGTGGGCGAGATCCACATCGATGCCGGCCGCCGCGACCCGCGCATGCGTGCCTTCGTGCAGCGCGCGCAGGAAGCCGGCGCCACGATCATCGACAGCGACGATGAGCGGCTCCAAAAGCTGTGCGGCACGTCGCGCCACCAAGGCGTCGTCGCGCGCGTGACGGCGCCTGTGAGTTCACATTCGCTCGACGACACGCTCGACGCCGTCGATGCCGAGAGCCGCGGCCCGGCGCTGCTGTTGGTACTCGACGGCGTGACCGATCCGCACAACCTCGGCGCCTGCCTGCGCGTGGCGGATGGCGCCGGCGCGCATGCGGTGATCGCGCCTAAGGATCATGCGGTCGGGCTCAACGCGACGGTCGCCAAGGTCGCGAGCGGCGCGGCGGACAGCGTGCCGTACTTCATGGTGACGAATCTCGCACGCACGCTGGGTGAACTGAAGGAGCGCGACATCCGCGTCGTCGGTACCGCCGAGGATGCCGAACGCTCGCTCTACGACGCAGATCTGTCGGGCCCGGTCGCGTTCGTGCTCGGCGCCGAGGGCAAGGGCATGCGCCAGCTCACTGCACGCCATTGTGACGAACTCGTGCGCCTGCCGATGCGCGGCGCCGTCGAGAGCTTGAACGTCTCGGTCGCGAGCGGCATCTGCCTGTACGAAGCGCTGCGCCAGCGCACCCACGCCACCCGCTGAGGACATCCAAATGCCCGTGATCGACGTCAAGCACCCGCTCGTCAAACACAAGGTCGGCCTGCTGCGCGAGGACAAGATCTCGACCAAGAAATTTCGCGAGCTGACGAATGAGCTCGCGCGATTGCTCGCCTACGAGGCGACGGCCGATTTCCCGCTGCAAAAAACGACCATTGCGTGCTGGAGCGGGCCGACCGAGATTGAGCAGATCCGTGGCCGCAAGGTGACGGTCGTGCCGATCCTGCGCGCCGGCCTCGGCATGCTCGATGGCGTGCTCGACATGATCCCGAGCGCCAAGGTCAGCGTCGTCGGCCTGTCGCGCAATCACGAGACGCTGCAGCCCGAGAACTACTTCGAGAAGTTCGTCGGTCATCTCGACGAGCGCACCGCGATCATCATCGACCCGATGCTCGCGACGGCCGGCTCGATGATCGCCACCGTGACGCTGCTCAAGCAGCGCGGTTGCAAGGACATCCGCGCGCTCGTGCTCGTTGCCGCGCCCGAAGGCATCGCCGCGCTGAATGCCGCGCACCCGGATGTGCGCTGCTGGACTGCCGCGGTGGACAGCCACCTGAACGAGGTGGGCTACATCATCCCCGGCCTTGGTGATGCAGGCGACAAGATCTTCGGTACGCGTGAGGCTTGAGCCTGTGAACACATCCGACTGAACACAAGGGAGCTTCGGCATGCGGACACACGACAAGATTGCGATCGTCACCGGCGCGGGCACTGGTATCGGCAAGGCGGTTGCGCTTGCATTGTTGGCAGACGGTTACCGCGTCGTCTTCGCAGGTCGGCGCCAGGCACCGCTCGATGCCGCGATCGCCGAAGCCGGCGTCGATGCGTCGCGCGCGATCGCGCAGCCCACCGATGTGGGCGTGCCTGACTCAGTGCAGGCGCTTTTCGAGCGCACCGAGGCGGTGTTCGGCCGCCTCGACCTGCTCTTCAACAACGCTGGCCTGGGTACCTCGAACGTCGCGCTCGAGGATGTGAGCTTCGAGCAGTGGCAGGCGGTCGTCGGCGCGAACCTGACCGGCGCCTTTCTGTGTACGCAGCAGGCGTTCAAGATCATGAAACGCCAGCAGCCGCGCGGCGGGCGCATCATCAACAACGGCTCGATCTCGGCGCACGCGCCGCGGCCGGATTCTGCTCCCTACACTTCGACCAAGCACGCGATCACGGGGCTCACGAAATCGACCTCGCTCGACGGCCGGCGCTACGACATCGCCTGCGGCCAGATCGACATTGGCAACGCGCTGACCGACATGGCGCGTGCGATGACGACCGGGGTCAAGCAAGCGAATGGCGAGATCGCGATCGAAGACGTGATGGACGTTTCGCACGTCGCGAACGCGGTCGTCCACATGGCGAGCCTGCCGCTCGAGGCGAACGTTCAGTTCATGACTGTGATGGCAACCAGGATGCCGTTCGTCGGTCGCGGCTGAAAGCGCGCGCGCTGGCGCGGCCCACGTAACAGCTGATTACAGCTTTGTGCCGCCCTTAATTTCCTAGACACATCGGCGTGCGACAGTCGAGGCATGCCGTTCAAGAGCGAAGTCATGAAAAATCCATTGCGCTTCTGGCGTACCGGAGCCGTCGCCGTCGTGCTCGCGGCGATTGGCGGCGCCGGCTTCGCGGACGACACAAGTGCAGTTGAGGAAGGTTCGCTGCAGTGCCTTTCCAGCCCCTACGACGTCGACGAAACCGTGCATCGCATCGAGCTCAGCGCCCGCCATCGGGGCGTCTCGGTGTTCGGCTGCTTCGAGCAGCGCAGCGGCGGCGCGAGCATCGCGCGTGGCCATACGCCAGCGAGCGGCATGCGCGTTGTCGTGCTCGAATCCAGGCATGGCGGCACGCCGGTGCTGATGGCTGCGGGGGGCGCTCGTGATCGCGATGCGTTCGAGCTGCCGCTCAGTATCCGTGTGCGACCCGGCGCCGATGGTCGAAGCGAGGTATGGGTCGAGGCGCCGCAAGGCCGGCAAGACATGTTGCAGGAGCTGGAACTCGATCTGGCCGCGCTCGGCGAGATCGTGCGCGACGCGTTGCGCGCTTGAGCTTCCTGGCGCCGCGGCCCGTGACGCGGCGAACCCAACCCAGGGCCCGACAGTCCCCTGGCGCCGGGCAGACTCCTACGCCCAGCCGAGCGCACCGACGATCATGCCGCCGGCCACCAGCCACAGCGGCCCGAGGCGCGTGCGCAGGCACAGCAGCACCGTGATCGCGACGACCACGAGCACGGGCCATGCGACGCGCAACGGGTCGGCCAGCACCCAGCCGGTGGCGAACAGCAGGCCGATCGTGAGCGGCGCGAAGCCGGCCTTGAACGCGCGCACGTAGCGGGTCTGCGCGCGGCGGCTGCCCCAGCGTGTCGCCCACAGTGCGAGCGTCGTCGACGGCAGCATCATGCCGAGCAGGGTCACGAAAGCGCCCACCGCACCGGCGACGTTCCAGCCGAGGACGGCGACGAACAGCACGTTCGGCCCGGGCGCGGCCTGCGCGAGAGCGATCGACG
>JBDTSN010000130.1:0-6205 GCA_039931145.1 Burkholderiales bacterium
TCTTGATCATCTTCGTCATCACGCCGCCGAGCGTCTCGATGCCGAGCGACAGCGGTGTGACGTCGAGCAGCAGCACGTCCGAGCGATCACCGGACAGCACCTGGCCCTGGATCGCAGCGCCGACGGCGACCGCCTCGTCCGGGTTCACGTCCTTGCGCGGTTCCTTGCCGAAGAAGGCCTTGACCTTGTCCTGCACCTTGGGCATGCGCGTCATGCCGCCGACGAGGATCACGTCGTTGATGTCGGAGACGCTGAGGCCCGAGTCCTTGATTGCGGTGCGGCACGGCGCGATCGTGCGCTCGATCAGCTCGTCGACGAGCGCTTCGAGCTTGGCGCGTGTGAGCTTGACGCTCAAGTGCTTCGGGCCCGAGGCATCAGCCGTCACGTAGGGCAGGTTGATATCGGTCTGCGCGCTGCTCGAAAGCTCGATTTTCGCCTTCTCGGCCGCTTCCTTCAGGCGCTGCAACGCGAGCACGTCCTTCGCGAGATCGACGCCTTGGTCTTTTTTGAACTCGGCGATGATGTATTCGATGATGCGCTGGTCGAAGTCCTCGCCGCCGAGGAAGGTGTCGCCATTCGTCGCAAGCACCTCGAACTGTTTCTCGCCGTCGACATCGGCGATCTCGATGATCGAGATGTCGAACGTGCCGCCGCCCAAGTCATAGACGGCGATCTTGCGGTCGCCCTTTTCCTTCTTGTCGAGGCCGAAGGCGAGCGCCGCGGCGGTCGGCTCGTTGATGATGCGCTTGACGTCGAGACCGGCGATGCGGCCGGCGTCCTTCGTCGCTTGGCGCTGCGAGTCGTTGAAATACGCAGGCACCGTGATCACGGCTTCCGTGACCGGCTCGCCGAGGTAATCTTCGGCCGTCTTCTTCATCTTGCGCAGAATTTCAGCGCTGACCTGCTGCGGCGCGAGCTTGGCGCCGTGTGCCTCGACCCAGGCGTCGCCGTTGTCGGCGCCGACGATCTTGTAGGGCATCAGGTTGATGTCCTTTTGCACTTCCTTCTCGGCGAACTTGCGGCCGATCAGTCGCTTCACGGCGTAGATCGTGTTCTTCGGGTTCGTCACCGCCTGGCGCTTGGCCGAGGCGCCGACGAGGATCTCGCCGCCGTCCTGGTAGGCGATGATCGACGGCGTGGTGCGCGCGCCTTCACTGTTTTCGATCACCTTCGGCGTATTGCCTTCCATGACCGACACGCACGAGTTCGTCGTGCCGAGGTCGATACCGATGATTCTTCCCATGTTCGTACTCCTGCTGGAATGTGTGGATCAAGCTGTGGACTAGTTGTGGATGAGCGGTGGGCTTTCAAGCCTCTCGCGATCGCGGGCGCGTTACTTTTGTGCGCTGACGGTGACGAGAGCCGGGCGCAGCACACGGTCGGCGATCAGATAGCCTTTTTGCAGCACGGTGACGACCGTGTTCGGCTCCTGATTGGCGGGCACGACGGTCATCGCCTCCTGCTGGTGCGGGTCGAACTTGGCGCCGCGCGCCGGGTTGACCTCGACCACCTTGTTGCGCTCGAGCGCCGCGCCGAGTTGACGCAGCGTTGCGTGCACGCCCTCGATCACCTGCTCGAGAGTCGCCGGAGTGTCGGACGCCTGCAGCGCGAGCGCCGCTTCCAGGCTGTCTTTCACCGGCAGCAGGCTGCTGGCGAAGCCTTCGACCGCGAATTTTCGGGCCTTTGCAATCTCGTCCTCGGATCGGCGGCGCGTGTTCTCGGCCTCAGCCTTGGCGCGCAGATAGGCGTCGGACACTTCGGCGTGGCGGGCCTGAAGGTCCGCAAGCTTCGCCTCGAGGCCGAGTTCGACGGTGGTGGGCGCCGCGTCCGGCGAGTTTTGCTCTGGGGTGGTTTCGTTGTTCGTCATGGCGGTGCGGATTGACTAGCCTCGGTATCTGGGCACGACGGCGTCGTTTTCAAGGGGCAGGGTGATGAATCGCGACGCTCGCCAGACCGCTGCGCACGGCGCCAGCCCACGGTGCCACCGGCGGGGCGTGCCGCTATTCGTCGACGGAAGCGCTCCAGCGGCGCCACTCGGCGAGTTCGCGCCGATTGCGCTTGGTCGGCCGGCCCTGCTCGATCGAGAGGGCCGGCTCGACGCCATAGGGTCGAGCCTGGGCCGCGGCCTCGCGCGCCGAGATGCTCTCGGGCGTTTCCTCGTAGAGAGTTTGCGCGACGGGCGCCGGCCCGCGCACATCGCTCAAGGCGAGGACGCGAACCTCGCGCGCGATTTCGCCGCGTTCGCCCTGGCGCAATCCGATCCGGTCGCCGACATGCAGCTCGCGGGATCGCTTGGCAGCCTGGCCGTTGACCTGCACCCGGCCCTTCTCGATGACATCGGCGGCCAAGCCGCGCGTCTTGTAGAAGCGCGCCGCCCAGAGCCATTTGTCCAGGCGCATGCGCCCGTGTGGGGCGTGGTGTGTCGACTGTGCGCTTGGCGTCGTCATGCCCCGCCATTGTCGGCCAAGGCAAGCCGCACGGTGGCGTCCAGGCTGCCGGCATCCTGATCTTCGCCACCATCGGCGTCTACGGCATGCGCCAGTCGGCGTTCGACCTCGTGCGGCTCTACATCATCGGCCTGCTCGGCGTCGTCATGCGGCGCTTCAATTTCCCGACTGCTCCGGTCGTCGTCGGCATGATTCTCGGGCCTCTCGCCGAGGCGCAGATGCGCAATGCGCTGTCGATCGGCGAGGGCCACTGGAGCGTCTTCGTCCAGCGCCCGATGTCGCTCGTGCTGCTGATCGTCGTCCTCGGCGTGCTGCTGCTACCGCGGCTGATGCGCCTACGCAAGAAATTGAAGAACAGCTGAACTTGCGCGGCAGCCGGCAGCGCGGAATGCCTCAGTCGCCGGTCGCCGCAGTCTGCTGCGCAGCCCAGGCGGCGACGATGCCGTGGTTTTCAGGAACCATGGACAAGAAGCTCTCGCGCAGGCTCGCGTCGCCGATGGTCACAGCGCGTGCCTGCAGCGCCGCGTGCGCGGTGGAGAGAACTTCGGCTGCGGATGGATCGCCAGCCTGCCGCAACACGCGCCAGCACGTGAGCCAGATCAGCATTTCCTGCGCCGAGTTGGCGCCGTCCTCGGTTGCGAAGTGCTTGAGCACGATGTCCACCGTGGCTGTCGCTTCATCGCTGTCACCGCGAGCGAGCGCGGCGCGTGCCAGCCCCGCGAGCGCGTGAAGCTCCATCCGGTCGCCCACCGCATGTGCAACGTCGCGTGAGCGCGCGAAAGCTTGCGCAGCATCAGCATGCCGATTCAGTGTGAGGGCCGCGTCGCCAAGCGTGAGTGCCGCAAAGGCCTCCGCGATCGGGTCCTGTACGGCGGTCGCGATGGCGAGGGCGTCCCGCGCGTGGGCGAGCGCCAGCGTGGGCTCGCCCAGACGCAGCGCGAGCTCGGACAGGTTTGCCAATACGGCGGTTTCACTGGCGCGGATGCCACACGCGCGCGTCAGCTTCAGCCCCTCCTCGAGCAGCTTCCCGGCCTTCGCGTGCGCCCCGAACCCGAGCAGGGTCGTGCCCAGGTTGCTCAACTCGATGCTCTGCGTTCGCAGGTCGCCAATTTCGCGACTGATAGACAAACCCTGCTCGGCGAAGTGCAACTGCGCGAGCAGGTCCCCTTCGTTTGTCGCGATCAATGCCAGCGCATTGGTGAACCGCGATTCGATCTCGCGCGCGCCGTGTGCCTGCGCCCCGGCGAGGCCTTGAAGCGCGAGATCCCTGGCGCCGGCGTGATCGCCTTGGAAGGTGCGTGCGAGCACGAGGCGCTGCAATGCACGCAGCCCGAGTTCGATCGCACCGGCCCGGTCGGCGAGTGCGATCGCCTGTCGCGCCGCGCTTTCGCAGGTGCGAAAGTCGCCCATCCGCACGGCGATGTCGCAGCGTCGCCAGGCAACTTCAGCTCGCAAGGCGTCGTCGGAAAGCGCCTCGGCGAGTTGGGTGAGCGCCTCGATGTCAACCGCCTGTTCGGCGCGATTGCCTTGCAGATCGAGCGAGCGCTCGCGCACGGCGAGCAAACGCCAGCGCATGAGCAGGGCGTGGCGGTCGTCGCCGCCGCCGGCCAGCGTGAACGCCTTCTGGACATGAGCAATCAGGGTGTCGTGTGCAAAGCGCGTCGCCGCGTGCTCGGCGGCGCGTGCGTAGTACTCGCACGCATTCGGCGTATCGCCGGCTTCTTCGAAGTGAGCTGCGGTCACGCCGAGAAAGTCGTTCGCGCGAGCACCAGCAAGGCTCGTCAGCCAGGCCGCGGCCCGTGCGTGGCAGTCGCGGCGCACGCGCTTGAGCACGGTGTCGTAGGTGACCTGGTGCAGCAAGTGATGCCGAAAGGCGTATTCGCGTGCGCCGTCGATGTCGCCTTCCTCATGCGCCACGACCAGGTCGCGACGCGCCACGGCCGGTAGCGAGGCTGGCGCGCGAGCGTCGATCGCGGCCAGGGCCTGATCCCAGAACACGAAGCCGATCACCGACGCCTGTTGCAGCGCCAGCTTTTCGGCCGCGCGCAGGCTGTCGAGGCGCGCTTGCAACACGCCGGTGAGCGTGTGCGGGACCGAGGTCGTCTGCAGCTTGCCGGCATCGATCGTCCAGGGCTCGGCCGATGCGTCGATCGCGCCGGCATCGACCAGCATCATCACCAGCTCTTCCATGTAGAACGGATTGCCCTCGGCACGGCCGGTGACGAGATCGCGCAGCGCAGTGGGAATCTCGGCCAGCATGCGCAACAGCGCGTCGGCCAGCTCGCGGCTGCTGCCATCGCCCAGCGGTGCGAGTGCGATGCGCCCCGCAACGAACAGGTCGGCCCGACGCTCGAACAGCGTGGGCCGGGTCAGACCGAGCATGAGCATCGGCAGGTCGGCGTTCGTGTCGGCGAGTTGGGAGAAGAAGTCGAGCGACGGGTCGTCAGCCCAATGCAGATCGTCGAGCAGCAGCACGATCGCCACGCCCTCCCGCCTGTAGACGCGGCGGAACAACTGCGCAGCGGCATGAAAGCCGCGGCTGCGAATCTGTCGGCCGTCGCCCAGGATCGCCTTGAGATGGCGGCTGTCCGCGAAGTCGAGCCCGATCAGGTGCCCCAGCACGTGTGCATGCGCAAGCGCCATTTCCTCGCCGTCGTCGGCGGTGAACAAGGGCACGATGCCCGCTTCGATCTTGTTGCGGGCTGCTTCCATCGAGTCGCCGTCGGCGATATCCAGCCATCGGGCCAGGATGTCGCGCAGCAGGCCATACGGTCGTGCCTGAGTCTGCGGATTGGCGCGGCCGCGGAATACGGTGAACGCCTCTTCGCGTGACGCCATCCAGCGCTCGAACTCGAACAGCAATCGACTCTTGCCGACGCCGGCGTCGGCGACGACAGTCACGCCGCCGAAGCGGCCTCCGGCGATGACGCCGTCGAACGCGTGCTGCAACTGCTCGAGCTCGGCCTCGCGCCCAACCATGCGCGTCGCGATGCCTTCGATGCCGCGCGTCGCGACGCGGAACTCGCGCGGCCGTGCGCGCAGCACGAGGTAGGTGAGGATCGGCTCGTCGCGACCCTTGACGAGCATCGGCGGCTGGGGTTCGACGTCGAACATGCCACGCACCAGGCGCCAGGTGTCGTGGCTGATGCGCAGGCTCCCCGCCGGAGCGCTTTGTTCCATGCGCGCGGCGACGTTGACCGACATGCCGCGAATCGTTCCCTCCTCATCGACCCCGCCGCCGAGCAGCACGCCGCCGGTGTGGATGCCGACACGCACATCGAAGCCTTCGTGGGCGTGTCGCTCGGCGACGGCCCGCCGCTGGTGCTTGCCCTCGTCGAGCAGCGCGAGCCCGGCGCGCACGGCCCGCTCGGCGTCGTCCTCCCGCGCCGCGTCGGCGCCAAACACCGCGAGCAGGCTATCGCCCGCGTACTGAAGCACCTTGCCCTGGTGCGACACCACGATCGCGGTGCAACGTCCGAGCGCGCCGTCCATCACGGCGTGAATCTCTTCCGGGTCGAGATGCTGGCTGAGTGTCGTCGAACCGACGACGTCGAGGAACAGCACCGTCACCTGGCGCAGGGTCTGATCCGGCGCCGCCAGCGCCTGTGTCGCCTGCAGCGCGGCGAGCTGTTGGCGAAGCGGGGCGAGCACGGCATCTACCGCCGCGTCGCCCAGCAGCCCACGCTGGGCTTCGAGGGTGGCGATGGTCTCGGCGAGTCGCTGCTGTTCGGCTGTCACATGAGTTACCGGCAAGCTCC
>JBDTSN010000131.1:0-6193 GCA_039931145.1 Burkholderiales bacterium
CGGTCGAAGCGTCAAAGCGCGCCGCTTCGCGTGCCTCTTGCGTGTAGCTCTGCACGACCGGGATCGCGTTCAACACCTCGGCGGCGATCGCGCTCGAATCGGCGACCCGGTCCTGACTGGCGCGCGACAGGCCGCGCACGCGGCGCCCGAAGTAGAGCGAAGGCAGGACGACGAGGACGAGGATGCCGAGCACCTGCGTCATGACGACCGGATTCGTGATGATCAGCATCAGCATCGCGCCGATGCCCATCACCGAGTTGCGCAGCCCCATCGACAGACTCGAGCCGACGACCGTCTGCACGAGCGTCGTGTCGGTCGTCAGACGCGATAGCACCTCGCCGGTCTGCGTCGTTTCGAAGAACTCCGGGCTTTGGCCGACGACATGGGTGTAGACCGCGTTGCGCAGATCGGCGGTGACGCGTTCGCCGAGCCAGCTCACCATGTAGTAGCGCGCGGCCGAAAACACGCCGAGCGCCGCGCCGACGGCGAACAGCTCGAAGAAGTGGCTGCGCAGCGCCATCACGCGCTCGCCGGGGTCAGTGGCGACCATGCCCTGGTCGATCAGCACGCGCAGCGCGACCGGGAACACGAGTGTGCTGACTGCGGCAAGCAAGAGAAACAGAAAGGCAAGCGCAATGCGGCCGCGATACGGGCGCAGGAACGGCAGCAACCCGCGCAGCGGGCCAACGTTGCGGGCGCGTGCGTTAGTGCCGTCGCGGCGGGCGGGGAGTGCGGCGGCAGTGGGCATGGGAGAAGTCTAAGCGGCGGTGTGTTGCGGGGCAGTCAACATTTACCCCCGCCGGGACAAATGCCATCACAGTAATTGCCTAGGCAAGTATACTGCGCGCATGCCGGCGACTCCTCCAGCCCTCGCCAAGCCTGCCTCGGCCAAGCCTGTCTCTGTCAAGCGCGCTTCGCCCAGGCAAGCCTCGCCCAAGCAAGCGGCGTTCTATCGGCCGCGCGGCTACGGTGCCGAAAAAAGCGTCGGCTACCTGATGCGCCAGATCGTGACGAGCATCGGGCGCGGCGTCGATCAGCGGCTCGAATCGATCGGGCTGACGAACGCACAGTGGCTGCCGCTCCTCAAGCTGCAACTGGGCCAGGCGGCCAACGTGGCCGAGCTGGCGCGCGAGTGCGAGGTCGATGCCGGTGCGATGACGCGCATGCTCGACCGGCTCGAAGCAAAGGGCCTCATCCGCCGCGTGCGCTCGACCGCGGATCGGCGGGTCGTCAACCTCGAGCTCACCGACGAGGGCGTGAAGGCCGCACGCCAGATTCCAGGCGTGCTGTGCGAGGTGCAGAACGCGCATCTTGCGGGATTCAATACGGAAGAGTGGGAGGCGTTGAAAGCGAGCCTGCGACGCATGCTCGCCAACGGGGAAGCCATGAACAAGGCCGGGCGCGGCTGACCCTGGCTGCGCGCGGCGACTCGTCGAACAAGACCATAAGCATGCGAAACGTTTCCTCCCGTGCCGGCCAACGTCGTGCTGCATCGCTCGCGGTCTTGTGCGCGGCCTTGGGTGTGGCATTCACGCTCGCCGGTTGCGTCAGCAGCGCCGGCATCGCACCGCAGTCGCAGGCGATGAGCGCGGCGGACGTTGGCGTGCCCGCAAAAGCACCTGCCGCAGCCGTTTCCGACCGCTGGTGGGCGGCGTTCGGCGATAGTGATCTCGACAAACTCGTCGAGTCCGCACTCGCCGCGAATCCGAATCTCAAGCTCGCTCGAGACCGCATTGAACGCGCGACCGCGGCGACTGACGCTGCGCAGGCCAACTTCGGCCCGCGTGTCGATGGTGAGCTCGACCTGCAGCGCCAGCGATACAGCGAGAACGGGCTCATTCCGCCACCGATTGCAGGCTCGGTCGGAAATACCGGCCTGTTGCAGTTCTCGGGCAGTTGGGAGATCGATTTCTTCGGCAAGAACGCGGCCGCGCTTGGCGCCGCGCTCGGCACGCAGCGCGCGGCCGAGGCCGACGCGCAGGCGGCGCGCGTCCTGCTCGCGGCGAACGTCGCACGCAGCTACTTCCAGCTCGGCCGACTGTTCGAGCAGCGCGAGGTGGCCGAGCGCGCACTCGCGCAGCGCGAGGAAGTTCTCGCTCTGATCCGCCAGCGCGTCGAAGCGGGCCTCGACACGAATGTCGAACTGCGCCAGGGCGAAGCGTCAGTGCCCGAGACGGCGCGACAGATCGAGGTGCTCGAAGAGCAGATTGCGCTCACGCGGCATGCGCTTGCCGCACTCACTGCGCAGCCGCCGGGCGCGCTCGACGCGCTGCGGCCGCGACTGCACACGGTGCAGGCGGTGCCGCTGCCGGCCGACATTCCGGCCGATCTGCTCGGCAGGCGTGCCGACATCGAGGCCGCACGCCAGCGTGTCGAGGCGGCGACGCAGGACGTGGCCTACTCGAAGACGCTGCTCTATCCAAACATCAATCTGATCGCCTTCGCGGGCCTAAGCTCGCTCGGCGTGAACCGTTTGATCAACGCCGGCAGCGAGCAGTACGGTGCGGGGGTCGCGATTCACCTGCCGATCTTCGACGCCGGGCGCCTGCGAGCCAACGTGCGCGGCAAGACGGCCGATCTCGACGCCGCTGTGGACAGCTACAACGCGGCGCTGATCGAGGCGGTGCGCGACGTTGCCGACCAGATCGCGTCGGTGCAGTCGATCGTGCGCCAGCACACCAAGCAGGTTGAATCGCAGGCGCGATCCGAACAGGCCTATGACCTCGCGCTGCAACGTTTCAGTGCCGGGCTCGGCACCTATCTGACGGTGCTGAGCGCGGAAGTGAACGTGCTCGCGCAACGCCGTCTCGGCGTCGACCTGAAGGCACGCGAACTCGACAGCCAGGTCGCGCTGGCGCGCGCCCTCGGCGGCGGCTACGACGCCGCAGCGCAAGCGCAACTCTCGAATCGCGTCGTCGCGGCGCGCTGAGGAAGGTATGACAGAAAAGTCACCAGAAGAATCGCCAGCGCAAGAATTGACTCCGGCCACGCCGCAGAAGGTGCGCCACGCGCAGAAGCGCAAGCGTCGCAAGGGGCTTTCGATCGTCGGTGTCTGTGTTGCGCTGGCGGCGATCGCGTTCACCGTTCATTACTTCGTGATCGGCGCGCGCTACGAGAGCACCGACAACGCCTACGTGCAGGGCAACGTGATCCAGATCACCCCGCAGGTGAGCGGCACCGTGCTCGCGATCAACGCCGATGACACCGACTTCGTCAAGGCCGGTCAGACGCTCGTCAAGCTCGACCCGGCCGACGCGCGCGTTGCACTCGACCAGGCCGAGGCGCAGCTCGCGCAGACGGTGCGCGAGGTGCGCACGCTGTACGCGAACAATGCGACGCTGCAGGCGCAGGTCGCGCTGCGCGAGGCGGATGTGACGCGCGCGCAAAGCGACGTGCAGCGTGCGCAGGATGACATTGCCCGCCGCCAGCCGCTGCTCGCGACCGGCGCCGTCGGCAAGGAGGAGTTCAATCACAGCACGTCGCAGCTCGCGGTGGCCAAGAGCGCGCTCGCCGCTGCTCAGTCGGCGGTCGTCGCTGCGCGTGAGCAGCTCGCATCCAACCAGGTGATGACGAGCGGCGTCAGCGTCGACAAGCATCCCACGGTGGAACGTGCCGCGGGGCGCGTGCGCGAGGCGTATCTCGCGCTGCGCCGCGTCGAACTGCCGGCGCCGGTCGATGGCACTGTCGCGCGGCGCAGCGTGCAGCTCGGCCAGCGGGTGCAGGCCGGTGCGCCGCTGATGTCGCTCGTGCCGCTCGAAAAGGTCTGGGTGGATGCGAACTTCAAGGAGCCGCAGTTGCGCCGTTTGCGCATCGGCCAGGCGGTGACGCTGGTCGCCGATCTTTATGGCAGCGATGTCGAGTTCCAGGGCCAGGTTGCCGGCCTCAGCGCGGGAACTGGCTCGGCGTTCTCGCTGTTGCCCGCGCAAAACGCGACCGGCAACTGGATCAAGGTCGTGCAGCGCGTGCCGGTGCGCATCGAGCTCGATCCGTTGCAGCTCGCTGCGCACCCGTTGCGCGTTGGGCTGTCGATGACGGCAACCGTCGACGTGCGCGATCAGACAGGAAAGTCGGTCGCTGACGTACCGCGCACCAACCCGGCCAGTCACACGACCGCGTTCACGAATCTGGATGCCGACGGCGCAGCCGACGCTGCGGTGCAGCGCATCATCGCCGCGCAGCTGGGCGCTGCGAAGTCTGCGCCGGTGGCCAAAGCGAAGGTGGCGCTCACGGCAGAGTCGCCCGCTGGGAAGGCAGTGGCTGCGGCGTCAGCCGTCGCACCGGCGGGCCCAACGACGCACTGAACCGCGACGACCAGCGCAAGCACATGTCTGCTCCGCAAAACGCGCCGGCCGCGCGCGGCACGCCGCAACCGCTGCACGGCTTGCCGCTCGTGCTCGGCACCTTCGCGCTGTCGCTCGCGACCTTCATGAACGTGCTCGACAGCTCGATCGCCAACGTCTCGCTGCCGGCGATCTCGGGCGACCTCGGGGTGAGCCCGAATCAGGGCGTCTGGGTCATCACGAGCTTCGCAGTCGCGAATGCGATCTCGGTGCCGCTCACCGGCTGGCTGACGCAGCGTATCGGCGCGGTTCGGTTGTTCACGAGTAGCGTGCTGCTGTTCGTGATCGCGTCCTGGATGTGCGGCCTGGCGCCGAGCATCGAGCTGCTGATCCTGTTTCGCGTCATCCAGGGCGCCGTCGCGGGGCCGATGATCCCGCTGTCGCAGACGCTGCTGCTGCAAAGCTATCCGAAGGCGAAGGCCGGCATAGCGCTCGCGGTGTGGTCGATGACGGTGCTTGTCGCTCCCGTGTTGGGGCCGCTCCTGGGCGGCTGGATCACCGACAACATCTCGTGGCCGTGGATCTTTTATATCAACGTACCGATCGGCATCTTTGCGGCCGGTCTGACGTGGAGCATCTACCGCGATCGCGAGTCGGCGACACGCAAACTGCCGATCGACGTCGTCGGCCTCTCGCTGCTCGTTGTCTGGGTCGGCTCGCTGCAGATCATGCTCGACAAGGGTCGCGACCTCGACTGGTTCAACTCGAACGAGATCATCACCTACGCCGTCGTCTCTGCGGTCGCCTTCGTCGTCTTCATCATCTGGGAACTGACCGAGGAACATCCAGTCGTTGATCTGACACTCTTCAAGGGTCGCAACTTCTGGACCGGCACGCTGTCGATCAGCGTCGGCTACGGTCTGTTCTTCGGCAACGTCGTCATGTTGCCGCTATGGCTGCAGCTCTACATGGGCTACACGGCGACGGCCGCCGGCTGGGTGCTCGCGCCGGTCGGCGTGCTCGCGATCATCTGCATGCCGTTCGTTGGCAAGAGTGTCGCGACTGTCGATCCGCGTCGGCTCGCAACCGTCGCCTTCGTCGTCTTCGCGCTCGTGTTCTGGATGCGGAGCTGGTTCAACACGCAGGCCGACATCGAGACCATCCTCATTCCGACCATCATCCAGGGCATCGGTACGGCGTTCTTTTTCGTCCCCCTTGTCTCACTCACGCTGTCTGGGCTCGAGCCCGACCGCATTCCCGCCGCGACCGGTCTGAGCAATTTCGTGCGTATCACGGCCGGCGCGTTCGGTACGTCGATTACGACCACGCTGTGGGACAGCCGCAGCGCGCTGCACCACGTGCAATTGACGGAGCAGATCGGCAACGCCAGCGGCGTCGCCGCGACCGACCTGTTCGCCAAGATGCACGCGCTCGGGCTCAATACCGAGCAGATCGCTGCCTACGTGAACAGACTCGTCGATCAGCAGGCGGCGATGCTCGGCGCGAATGACATATTCGCCGGCTCAGCGCTGCTGTTCCTGCTGATGATCGGTCTTGTCTGGCTCGCGCGCCCTGCCAAGCATGGCGGCGCGGCGGCCGACGCGAGCGCTGCGCACTGAGTCGTTCTTGGCGCAGGCGGCCGGCTGAGCGGCGCTCGCCAGTTCCTAGGGATGGTCATTTGCGCTCATGCGTGTATGGTGTCTCTGTCGTTGCCAGACGACTGTGGTTCATGTAGTTGAGTGGATGGCGCGTTTCCGGCGACAGGCCCGAATCGCGTCCAGGGGTCGCGCATGCAGGGTCGCAGTTCCGTTCCGACCCAGATTCCGAATTCAAAGGAAACACGCCATGATCACCTACATCGGTTTGATGAATTTCACAGACAAAGGCATCGCTTCAATCAAAGACTCCACCAA
>JBDTSN010000132.1:0-6184 GCA_039931145.1 Burkholderiales bacterium
TGGTGCCGCTGGTGCGTGCGCTCAACGACTTGCTGGCGCGCCTGTCTACCGCCTTCGCGCAGCAGCGCAACTTCGTCGCCGATGCCGCGCACGAGCTGCGCTCGCCGCTCACGGCGCTGCAGTTGCAGCTCCAGCTGCTCGAACGCAGCAGCGATCCCGCCGAACGCACCCAGCTGATGCAGGAGCTCGCGGCGGGCGTTGCACGCACCGCGCGGCTGATCCGCCAGTTGCTGCACCTGTCACGGGCGGCGATCGATGAAGATGCCGGGGTCACCTTCGAACGTGCAAGGCTCGAGCTTGGCGCGCTCGTGCGATCGGCGGTTGCGCGCTCGGCGAACGAGGCGGAGCAGCGCCGGATCGACCTTGGCGCCGAGGCGCGCGACGAAACATGGATCTACGCCGATGCGGTGCAGATCGAGATCCTGCTCGGCAATCTGATCGAGAACGCGTTGCGCTACACGCCGGCGGGTGGTGTCGTCGATGTCGTCGCCAGCATGTTCGACGGCGCGGCGACGTTGCGCGTGATCGACAGCGGCCCCGGCATTGCCGAGCCCGAGCGAGTGCGTGTCTTCGACCGCTTCTATCGCAGCCCGGACGCAATCACGCGCGATGCGAGCGGCAGCGGCCTCGGGCTTGCGATCGTGAAGGCGATCGCTGACAAGCACTACGCGCAGGTGTCTTTGCACGAGGGTCACGCCGGCATCGGGCTCGAGGTGCGGGTGGTGTTCCCCAAAATCGCCTGAAGGCGCGCCTCCGCACCACCCGGCGCCAGGAGCGCGGGTGGCGGTCGTGGCAAAGGCCTAGAACTTCGCCTTCAAGCCCACCGCGACACCGTGCGGCAGCAACTGGATCGTGATCGGCGTCTCCAGGCTGTGCGACAACCAGCCCGACAGGCCGCCGACCGCCCAGCCGGCGAGCACGTCCGACTGCCAGTGATCCTGGTTCTTGATTCGACCCACACCGACATAGAGCGGCAGCAACAACAGCGCGTAGACGGCCGGCTGATCGGAGCCGTACTCCAGCACATAGGGCGTGACGAGCGCCGCGGCGACCGCCGCCTCGCCGCTCGGAAAGCTGTAGTTCGACCCGCCCTGGAACCACAGGCAGGGGTTGTCGGTCTCGCTCGGCCGCTCGCGCGTGAAGATGTATTTGCCCGCCGTCGCGCTCAGGCCGCCGATCGCCTCGGCCTCGGCACCCTGCCACATCGTCTTGCCAAAGCGCGTCTCGGAACCCTCCCAGATCGCGCCACCGAGGCCGGCGACGCTGAGCGCACCGACGATGCTGCGATAGACGTTCGGGTTCCACATCCCGGAGTTGTTGAGGCTCACACGATGGTCGATGCGCGACCAGCCACAGTTCTGGGCGCTGCAGGGCAGCGCAGTGAGCACCAGCACCCCGATCGACAAGGCGCGCCGGGCCGCAGTCGCGATAGGGACAGATTCGCTGGTCACGCAGCATGGTCGCTGCCCTCGACTTAAGGTCGCCTTAAGAGGCACGGCCGGACGCGTGCTCCGGCTGCCTTTTGGCAGCCGGAGCACGCGTCCCTTCAATGCGCCGTCCTGGCGGCGCGCTGCGGGAACAGCAAGATGCAGCCGATGATGAAGGCGATCAGGGCGGCGGACGCGCTGAAGCGATTGAGCGCCAGACCGCCCGAGGCAAGAGGCTTGTCGAGCAGATCGCCGACCACGGCGCCGAGCGGTCGGGTCAGCACAAACGCGGCCCAGAACAGGAACGTGCGAGAAATCCCGGTTCGATAGTAGGCCAGCGCCAGGAGCGCCAGCAGGCCGCTGAACACGAGCGCGCCACCCCGGTAGCCGAGGCCAGCGGTATCGGCCGTCCAGTCGCCGAGCGCGGTGCCGAGCGTTTGCGAGAACATGATCGTGACCCAGTAGAAGACCTCCGCCTTGGGCGAGTTGATGGTGGCGATGGACACCGTTCCGAGCGTGCGATACCAGAGCGCGAGCGAGGTCAGCAGCAGCGCGGCGAGGAGCGCCGTGCCGCCCGCGTAGCCGATGCCCAGCGAACGGTCTGCAAAGTCCGCCAGCGTCGTGCGGACCATCATCGTGACGACGACGGTCGGCACGACGAGGTAGCCGAGGTGCATCGACATCGAGACCGCATCGCCGGCGGTTTCGCCGAGCGTCGTCGCTGCGACCTTGATGATCCAGAACAGCAGGGTGACTTCCGGTACCTTGTTGGCGGCTTGTCTCGGTGTGATCGCGGTGGGCGGGGTCATCGTTTGGATCCGTGGTTACTGCTTGCTGCGCTCGTACTCGGCCTTCGATGCGCGTCCGCCAGCGTTCTGTTCCGCCGCCGCGATGGCCTGGGTCAGCGTGAACTTCGCCTGTTGAATGGCCAGGGCGTCGTTTGCGGCCGACTCGACCGCGAACGCGGCCGCCCCGCCGACGACGATCAGCACCGCAGCGAGAACGGCGATGGGTGTTTTGGGTCGCATGGGGAACCTTCGTGTGAATGCGCAGTGATTTGCGCATCTGTCACCGTAGTCGCCCTGACTTAGGTCACGCTGAAGCGCGCAACGCGCCGATGAATCAGCTCAGGCTCGATAGCTTCTGGCCGCGGTGCTCACCGATTTGAAGGCGCGAGCGCGCGCTTCACCACCGCAGCGAGTTCCTCGAGCGTGTTCTGCTTCTCCAGCACTTCGCAAACTCCGAGTGCACGCGCCTGGGCGCGAAGTTCGTCCGAGACGAGGCCCGAGGTCAGCACCGTTGGCAGCGCGGGTCGGATGCCGGCCAGCGCACGCACCACGTCCAGACCGGTCAGGCCCGGCATGTTGAAGTCCGTCACGACGAGATCGAAGGCTTCCGGTCGCGCGCGCAGCGCATCCAGCGCCATCCGTGGGTCGGAGAAGGAGTGCACGACGTAGCCGAGGCGCTGCAGCAGATTCTCGACCATCAGCGGCATGACGTCGTCGTCGTCCAGATACATCACCCGCTCGCCGCCGCCCCGCACGTCGATCGCAGGCGGGGCGGGTGGCGCAACATGCACAGGCGGCGCAGGTACAAGTGGCAGAGTGAGATCGAAGCGGGTGCCGCGCCCCGGCGTCGACGCGACGTCGATCACACCCTCATGCGACTTGACGATGCCGTGCACGACCGACAGCCCGAGCCCGGTGCCGATGCCGAGTGGCTTGGTCGTGAAAAACGGGTCGAACAGCCGCAATCGTGTCGCCTCGTCCATGCCGGCGCCATCGTCGGCGACCCACAGCCGGGCGCATGCGATATCGCGGGCCGCGGCGCCACGCACCTGCGCACCGGACGCTTCGAGCACGTCGATGCCGACCTCGATCCGGCCGCCGGCTTCGTCCATCGCCTGCCAGGCGTTGGTGCAAAGGTTGAGTACGACCTGCTCGATCTGGATCGCGTCGGCCAGCACATGCAGTGACGCGGCGGAAAAGCGCGTGTCGAGCGCGACCCGCGCCGGCAGCGTCGCGCGCAGGATGTTGAGCGCCTCCTCGACGATCGGCTGCAGCGCCTGCACCGAGCGTTGCGCGCTCTGGCTGCGGCCGAAGGTGAGGATCTGGCGCACCAGGTTGCGCGCACGCTCGGCGGCGCGGCGCACCAGGGAGAGGCCCTGCAATGCGCGATCGGCGTGGCCCTGCGCGATATCCTGGCTGGCGAGTTCGGCGTTGCCGAGGATCGAGCCGAGCACATTGTTGAAGTCGTGTGCGATGCCGCTCGCGAGAGTGCCGATGGACTCGATCTTCTGCGCCTCGCGCAGTTGCGCCTCCAGTATCCGCCGCGCGCGTTCCGCCTCGGCGCGTTCGGTGATGTCGCTGATGATGACGGCGAACTGGCGCGCATCCCCGGCGCCGATCTGCGCGACTGAGGCATGGAGTTGCAGCGCGCGGCCGTCGCTGCGGGTCGCCTCAACCTCGGCGTGGGCGGCGGCTTGCCCGGGCGCTGCAGTGGCTTGAGCTGCCGCGTCCAAGGCCGGTGCCAAGCCCGGGATCAGCGCCGCCAATGGCTGCCCGATGACCTCGTCCGGCTCGGCGTCGAACAGCGCGAAGGTGGCTGCATTCGCTTCGACGACGACGCCTTGGACATCGGCGATCACGATACCGGCAGCGGCCGAACTGATGATCGCCTGCAAACGGTCGCGGCTTTCGTGCAGCTCGCGCGTCTTGCTCACGAGGTCGGTGACTTCGAGCCGTACACCGACGACATAGTTCGAGCGCGAGCGCCGCTCGTAGGTGTTGATCCACTTGCCGTCCTTCAGGCTTTGCAGGACCGGCCCGTCGCGCAGGCCACGCCGCGCGAGACGCTCCTTCAGCCATTTCTCTTCGCGCCCAACGGCAGAAGGGATGCGTCGCTCGTCGATCGACTCGCGAAGAATCTGCTCGAAGCTGCGGCCGATCTGGCGCTCGAAGTGAATCCATGGGTAGAGCGCCGCGACCTCCGAGTTGAAGAAGATCAGCCGGTCGTCGGTGTCGTAGATCTCGAGGCCGCAGGGCAGTTCGTTGAGCGCGTCGTGCAAACGGGCAAGCGCCGCTTCAGCCTCGGCGGCGCGCCGCTCGGCAGCGGCGATGCGCTGCACGGCGTGGTCGTCGTCGGAGGGTGACATGGCGTCGGCATCTGCGGTGAGCGCCGATCGTAGCGCGCGCAGCCTTCAGTGCCCGCCGGCACTGCTCGAGAGGCAAGGCCGCCTCCATGCTCGCCGACAATCGCGGCATGCCGCTTGCCCCAGATTCGTCACCCGCCGCCAAGAACGCCCGACGAAACACTGCCGCGGCCAGGCGGCTTGCGCGGCGGCTCGCCAAGTTGCGCGGCCTGTTCGACCTCGAGGCGATCGCCAGGCAGACTGGCGACGCCGCGCAAGTCGTCGCCTACTATCACCAGAACTTCCACCCGTACAGGCGCTACCACTCGCAGGCCGGCGCGATGCACATGGCGCTCAACGCTGGCGGGCGCTTCGATGAGGACGGCTTCTACGGCCAAGCCAGGCGCATCGAGGGTCTGTGGAAAGACCAGCCGCCGACAGACGTGCTGGAACTCGCATTCGGCAAGGGCATCAACCTCGCCTACCTCGCGCCGCGCTGGCCGCAGGTGCGTTTCTCGGGGATCGACCTGACGCCGCGCAACGTCAAGCATGCGAAGTCGCAACTCGCTCTGGCCGATTCAAACCTGTTGCAAGGCGACCTGCACGCGCCGCCTTTCGAGTCGGCGTCATTCGACTGCGTGTTCTGCGTCGAGGGCTTTTGCCACGCGACCGATGTACCGCGCGCGCTAGCCGCACAGGCCCGTATTCTGCGCCTCGGTGGCCTGCTCGTGCTGTTCGACGGCTACCGCGAAATGCCGCTGAAGACAATGAGTTCGGACGAGGCCCTGGCCGTCACCCTGGTCGAGAAGTCGATGGCGGTGGACGCCTTCCAGCAGATCGAAGACTTCATTGCCCAGGCCGCCGTGGCAGGGTTCGATCTTGTCTCCAACGAGTCGCTCGTCGATGCCGTGATGCCGAGCCTGAATCGGCTCGACAGACTGGCTCGACTCTTTCTGCTCGTACCGCCGCTGACCCGGCGCTGGCTGGCGCGGAGGCCAACGCAACGCGGCGACAACCTCGCGGCGGCAGCCCTCATGCGGCACACCGTGAGCATGGGGCTGCAAGGCTATCGGCAGCTCGTGCTGCGCAAGCGGGCTGGCTGAAAAACGCGGCGATCAGTCGGCCGGGGCCGCGCGGTCGCCGGGACTCGACAGCAACGGCACGCCGCCATCCGACCCCGCGCCGAGCAGCCCGACCTTGGTGTAGACGCCGAGTTTCTCGCGCGTGTCGGCGATGTCCATGTTTCGCATCGTCAGCTGGCCGATGCGATCCGCGGGGGTGAACATGCCCTCGCCCTTTTCCATCGTCAGCCGCTCGGGGTGGTAGGTCAGGTTCGGGCTCGTCGTGTCGAGCAGCGAGTAGTCGTTGCCGCGACGCAGTTCGAGCGTGACTTCGCCGGTCACCGCGCGCGCGACCCAGCGCTGCGCCGTCTCGCGCAGCATCAGGCTTTGCGGGTCGAACCAGCGACCCTGGTACAAGAGCCGCCCGAGACGCCGGCCGTTGCTGCGGTACTGCTCGATCGTGTCCTCGTTGTGGATGCCCGTCACGAGCCGCTCGTAGGCGATGTGCAAGAGCGCCATGCCCGGCGCCTCGTAGATGCCGCGGCTCTTGGCCTCGATGATGCGGT
>JBDTSN010000133.1:0-6169 GCA_039931145.1 Burkholderiales bacterium
CCGCGATCAGCACCACCGTCATCGCCAGGATCGGGCCGCCGAGTTCGCGCGCCGCGGCGATCGCCGCGTTCATCGGCGTCTGGCCTTCCTTCATGTGGCGATCGACGTTCTCGACGACGATGATCGCGTCGTCCACCACCAGCCCGATGGACAGCACCATCGCCAGCAGGGTGAGCAGGTTGATCGAATAGCCGAGCAGCAGCATCACGAAGAAAGTGCCGATCAGGCTCAGCGGCATCGCGATCAGCGGCACCACCACCGCGCGCAAGCTCCCCAGGAACAGGTAGATGACGACGGTGACGATGATCAGCGCTTCGACCAGCGTCTTCACCACCTCCTGGATCGAGCTGTCGATGAATTCGGTCGAGTCATAGACGATCTCGCCGCGCAGGCCGCCGGGCAGTTGCTGCTGGATTTCGGGGAACACTGCGCGCACGCGCTTGGCGACATCGAGGATGTTCGCCTCCGGCGCGACCTTGACACCGATAAACACCGAGCGCTTGCCGCTGAAGGCGACGTTGAAGTCGTAGGTCTCCGAACCGAGCGTAACGTTGGCCACGTCCTGCAGCCGCACCACCGTGTCGCCGCTGCGTTTGATTGCGAGCTGCTTGAACTCATCGACGGTGTGCAGGTCGGTGTCCGCGGCGAGCGGGATCGTCACCATCTGGCCCTTGGTCGCGCCGAGCGCGGCGAGGTAGTTGTTGGCGACCAGCGCGGCGCTCACGTCGGCGGCAGTGACACCGAAGGCCGTCATCTTGTCGGCGTCCAGCCAGGCGCGCAGCGCGAAGTTGCGCGCCCCCAGGATCTCGGCGGTCTGCACGCCTTCAACCGCATCGAGCTTGGGCTTGACGACACGCAACAGGTAGTCGGTGATGTTGTTGGGCGGCAGCTCGTCGCTGTAGAAACCGATGTACATCGCATCGACAGTGGCCCCGGTCTGCACCGTCAGCACCGGCACCTGCGCCTGCGGCGGCAACTGGTTGCGCACCGAACTGACCTGCGTGGTGATCTCGGTCAGTGCGCGGTTCGCGTCGTAATTCAGGCGCAAGGTAGCGGTGATCGTCGACACGCCCGCGCTGCTCGACGACGACAGGTAGTCGATGCCCTGCGCCTGCGAGATCGCCGCTTCCAGCGGCTGCGTGATGAAGCCGGCGATGGTTTGCGCGTCGGCGCCGAAGTAGGCGGTGCTCACCGTGACGACAGCGTTCTCGGTGTGCGGGTACTGGTTGATCGGCAGGCCGGCGAGCGAGCGCAGCCCGAGCACCAGCAGCAGCAGGCCGATGACCATCGCCAGCACCGGCCGCCCGACGGAGTGAATGAAGAGGTCGGTGAACTTCATGAGCAGGGGTTCACTTTTCCTGCGGCTGCGGGTTCGGCTCGTTCGCCGGCTGCACGCTGTTGTCGATCTTCACTTCGGTGCCGTTCTTCAGCTTGAGCTGGCCGCTGGTGATGATCTGCTGGCCTTCTTCGATGCCGCTCAGCACCGCGACCTGGTCGCCGCGCGTCGGCCCGGTCGTGACGAAGACCTGCTTGGCGGTCAGCTTCTCGCCGCTCTCGACGACGAACACCGTCGAGCCGTAGGGGTTGTAGGTGATCGCCGTCTGCGGCAGCGTCAGGTAAGCCTTCGGTTCGCCGGTGTCGAGGTCCACGCGCACGAACATGCCCGGCAGCAGCAGCTTCTTCGGGTTCGGCACCGTGGCTTCGATCAGGACATTGCGCGTGGCAGTGTCCACCAACGGGTTGATCGCGGTGATCTTGCCTTCGGCGCCCGCTCCGGCATCGCTGGAAAGCGTCACGCGCTGCCCGACATGCATTTGCGCCAGTTGCCGCTGTGGCAGGTTGAAGTCAACGTGGATCGGGTCGAGCGTTTGCAACGTGACGATCTTCTCGCCGGGGTTGATGTAGTGGCCCTTGACGATGGTGCTGATCCCGAGGCGACCACTGAACGGCGCGCGGATTGTCTTCTTCGCGATCAGCGCCTGTTGCTGCGCCAGATTGGCGCGCTTGGCGCGCAGGTCGGCTTCGTCGGCGTCGATCTGCGCCTGGCTGATCGCCTTGGCCTGCAATTGCAGCCGGTCGCGTGTCAGCACCGAGGCAGCCAGATCTACCGAAGCCTGCAGCGAAGCGAGCTGCGCAATCTCCGCATCGGCGTTGAGCTGCACCAGCACGTCACCGGCCTTGGCGTCCTGCCCCGAGACGAAATTCACGTCGCGCACCAGACCGGCAATTTCACTGCTCACGTCCACGCCGCGCACCGCCACCATCGAACCGACCGCGTTCAGCTGCGGCTGCCATGACTGCGTCGTCACCTTCATCGCCGTCACCACCTGCGGCTGCGGCTTCGGGATGCTGGCGATCAGCTTGCGGATCTGCAGGAACTTGAACAAGCCCAGCACCGCCACCAGCAGCAGCACCAGGCCGAGCATCATGAACAGGCGCTTGGGCGTGCTTGCTCGCTTCTTCGTGGCCATCGTTTGCAATCCCCTCTGTTCTGTCAGCGCGGCGCGCTTGTTTTTGAAGTTGACGGCGGCATCCCCGTTCACCGCGATGTTTGCGAAGCCGCCGGCGCGAAGGCCGCTGCGCCGCCGGACAATTCGAGCGGCCCTCGTTGCCACCAGCCGCCGCCCAGCGCCTGGAACAGTGCCGCAGTGTCTGCATAGCGCGCCGCCTGCGCCTGCACCAGCGAGATGCGGGTTTGCTGCACGGCGAGTTGGGCATTGAGCTGCGCCAGCAGATCCAGTGCACCGAGCGCAACCTGGCGATCGATCAGCGCCAGAGATTGGCGCGCCAGCGCGTCGGCGTTGAGTTGCGCCTGCAACGCGGAGGCGTCGCTCTCCAGCGCGCGCAACGCATCGGCGACGTTGCGAAACGCGCCAAGCACGGTCTGCTGATACTGCGACAGCGCCTGGTCGTAGGCGGCTTCGGCGGCGCGCTGCTGCGCACGCAAGGCGCCGCCGTTGAAGAGCGGCGCCAGCAACTGGCCGCCCAGGGTCCATACCGGGCTGCCGCCCGAGAACAACTTGCCCAGGGTCAGGCTGTCGTACCCTGCGCTGGCCGACAGCGTGATCTGTGGGTACAGATTGGCGGTGGCGACGCCGACCTGCGCGCTCGCCACGTGCAACAAGGCTTCGCTGGCCTGAATGTCCGGCCGCTGGCGCACCAGTGCCGAAGGCAGGCTGAGCGGCAGTTCGCGCGGCAGGTGGAGTGACTCGAGCGTGAACTCGGGCAGGCCGTCGTCGCCAGGCAGCCTTCCTGCCAGCAGCGCCAGTTGGTGGCGGGTCTGGCCCAACGCCTTCTCGAGTGCCGGCACGGTGGCCTGCGCCTGCGCCAACTGGGTCTGCTGCGCAAGCACCGGCTGCAGCGCGATCGCACCGAGTTCGGCGCGTGTGCGCACCAGGCTCAGCGCGCGCGTCTGGGAATCGATGATCTCGTGCGTCGCCTGCAACTGGGCGCGCAGCGACGCCTCCAGGATCGCCGTGGTCACGATGTTCGCGCTCAGGCTCAGATAAGCCGCCTCGACCTGGAAGCGCTGGTAGTCGATCTGGGCGCCCAACCCTTCGAGTCCGCGCTTCGTCGCGCCGAAAATGTCGAACGTGTAGGAGACGTTGACCGAGGCGTTGAACAAGTTGAAGACGCCCGCGTCGGGCCCGCCGCTGGCCTGGGAGGCTTTGGCACGTGCGACGCCCAGCTTGCCGTTGACCTGCGGGTACAGGGTGTTGCCCGCATCGGCGTCATACAGTTCCTGCGCCTGACGCAGCGCAGCCTGCGCCGCGGCCAGCGTCGGGCTGTGCTCCAGCGCCGAGCGCATCAGCTCGTCGAGCGCCGGCGACTCGAACAGTTGCCACCAGAGTGCCGGCACATCCTGGCCCAGGGTCAGGCGCTGCGCCGCGCTGGCGGCCGGCTGCGGCGGCGTCGGCGGGTTGTAGGCGCGTGCGTCATCGGCGAGGCCGGGCGCGTCGGGCACCTTGAAATCGGGGCCGACCGCACACGCCGACAGCAGCACGCCGAGCGACGCCACCAGCAAGCAGCGGTGCCAGCGCGCGCCTCGGTGGATCGTCAGCGGTCGATCATTGCGCAAGCAAATCGGCATCGGCTGGTTTCTCGTTTCGTTTCCTGGCTATCTTAGAGTTGATCGCAGCCGGCCTTGTACGGCAACCGGCGAACCGGCGCCAGAGGCCGGCGTTCATTCCATGAACCAGCCATGGCTGAACCAAGGTGACCTGCCGATCAGCGCATTGCGCGAAGCGGTGGCGTGGAAGTGTCGCACCTCGGCCACCTCGCCCATGGCGGTGAACCGCAGGAGTCACTGAGGCTTAGCATTGGCTTGGGCGCGCGGCCTCATATTTGATTCGGTGCGGACACCTATGACGACTCAGAAAAGCTCATCGAAAGTTTGCGCTGTTTGCGGCAAGTCTTTTCCGCTCCGCAATCTTGTCTCCGGGGAGATCATCCGGAAGGAACTCGCCGCAGAAATTTGCAAGGCCAAGCCTGAATGGACACCGCAGATGTTCATTTGCAGGCCCGATCTGACAGAAATTCGGGGGAAATACGTTCACGACCTGCTTGAGTCAGAACGAGGAGAGCTCTCTTCGCTTGAACAGGAAGTCGTGCGCAGCCTGCAAGAGCACGAGATTCTCTCGTCCAATGTGGATGCGGAGTTCGAGCAGAACTGGTCATTCGGCGAGCGATTGGCAGACAAGATTGCCGACTTCGGCGGAAGTTGGATTTTTCTGATCTGCTTTGGTATTTTTCTGGTTATCTGGGTCGCAATAAATTCGCTCGTGCT
The DNA here is from genome assembly GCA_039931145.1 of Burkholderiales bacterium. GTDB lineage: Bacteria > Pseudomonadota > Gammaproteobacteria > Burkholderiales > Burkholderiaceae_C > CAIKUF01. Next base: position 4,787 of record JBDTSN010000133.1, read on the forward strand.
GCTTTGGCGGCCGCTTGATCCCTATCCGTTCATCTTCTTGAATCTCATCCTTTCCTGCCTGGCTGCGGTGCAGGCACCCGTGATCATGATGAGTCAGAATCGGCAGGAGGCAAAAGATCGGGTTCGCTCGCAGCACGACTATCAGATAAATCTGAAGGCCGAGCTCGAGATTCGGCATTTACACGAAAAGATGGATCACCTTCTCTCCCACCAATGGGAACGCCTTGTTCAGATCCAAGAAGTACAGCTACAGCTGCTATCCGATCTGGACGCAAGAAAGTGACGCCGAACCCGAACACTGTTTGGCGACGCGCGTCAGCAGCCACTCGACCGCAACTGCAATCCTTCCCCCACTGGGGGGAGGGCGTATTCGGTGCGCATGCTGGGCTTCATCGCTGAACAAGTCGCTCACGGCGTGCGCATTCCGCCTTTTGCGCGCGCCTTGCCTTAACGTGGCAGTTCGCTCGCCCCCATCAGGAACTCATCGATCGCGCGCGCCGCCTGGCGGCCTTCGCGGATCGCCCAGACGACGAGCGACTGGCCGCGGCGCATGTCGCCGGCAGCGAAGACCTTCGCGACGTTCGTCGCGTAGCCGCCCTGCGCTTCAGTCGTCGCCCGCGCGTTGCCTCGCGCGTCCTTGTCAATCCCGAAAGCTTCGAGCGTGCTCGCGACGGGGCTCGTGAAGCCCATCGCGAGCAGCACGAGGTCGGCCGGCAACGTCTGCTCGCTGCCCGCAACCTCGACCATCTTGGCGCCTTCCCATTGCACGTGCACGGCCTTCAGCGCCTTTACCTTGCCCGCGTCTTTGCCCGAGCCGGCGATGAACTCCTTGGTCGCGATCGCGAACTCGCGCTCGCAGCCCTCCTCGTGGCTCGACGAGGTGCGCAGCTTGATCGGCCAGTAGGGCCAGACGAGCGGCTTGTTCTCGTGCTCAGGCGGCATCGGCAGCAGCTCGAACTGCGTCACGCTCTTTGCGCCATGGCGGTTGCTCGTGCCAACGCAATCGCTGCCGGTGTCGCCGCCGCCGATCACGATCACGTGCTTGCCGTCGGCGCGAATCTGCGTCATGCCCTCACTCTTGAGCTTGTCGCCGGCGTTGACCTTGTTTTGCTGCGGCAGGAATTCCATCGCGAAGTGAACACCCGCCAAATCGCGCCCCGGCACTGGCAGATCGCGGCTTTGCTCGGCGCCGGCGGCGAGCAGCACGGCATCGAAATCGGCACAGAGTTGTTCCGCGCTGATCGACGCCTTGGCCCAGTTCGTGACGGCGCTGTCCTCGGGCAACTCTCCGACGATCACGCCGGTGCGAAAGACGACGCCCTCCGCGCGCATCTGCTCGACGCGCAGGTCGATGTGGCGCTTCTCCATCTTGAAGTCGGGGAT
>JBDTSN010000134.1:0-6166 GCA_039931145.1 Burkholderiales bacterium
CGAGCAGGTTGGCGACGATCGCGATCATCAGCACGCCGATGAAAGCGCGACGCGCCCAGTCCTGGCGCAACAGCAAGCCGATCGCCGACGCGAGCATCAGGAGTGACATCAAAAGGCCGGTGCCGACGACCCAAGGCAGGTAGTCAAGCAGCAGGTTCGTCAAGAGCGGCAGCGAGGGCAGATTGGTGCCGCCGGAAGCGAGCGGCGCGACCGACGCGACGAGCGCATTCTGTACGACCGCCGAAGCGCTCGCGAGCGCGGACAAGACGATCGCCATCCACGCAGTGGTGGTGACGAAAAGCGAACGAGCTCCGACGTTGAAGGTCTGCGGCATGGCGACTGCTCCAACACCACGCATATCCCGGAATGTATACGCTGTGATGCCTGACTTGATTGTCGGCAGCAGTGCGACAAAGTCATGCCGGCGCACCGCACGCCCCCCTAGGACGTGGGAGTTTCGTGCGATCCTGCCCACACTGATCCGAAGGTACGAAACATGCGGTCACACGCGAGTGAGCCTTGTCACTGTTCGCGATCAGCCGAAGCGCACCGCATAGATCATCGGCAACGTGAGCGACGCGGTCTGCCAATGGTCACCGCCATCGGCGCTTGCCCACAAGCCGCCGGTCGTGCTACCCATGAGCAAGTTGCGCCCGTCCTCCGCGACGGCCAGGCCGTGCCGATAGACGAGGTCGTAGCAACCCGACTGCGGCAACCCGTTGCGCAGCGTCTCGAAGTTTGCGCCGCCATCACGAGTGCGATTCACGACCAACGCGCCGTCGCGCGGCACCCGGCACTGATCTGCGATCGCGGGCACGAACCATGCAGTATCGGCATCGCGCGGATGGACCGCGACCGCGAAGCCAAAGGCCGACACCGGCGCGTTCGTCACCTGCTGCCACGAAGCTGCGTTGTCCGCCGAACGCCAGATGCCGCAATGGTGCTGGCACCAGAGCACATTGGGCTGTGCTTCACAGCGCACGATCGCGTGCGGATCCTGGATATTCGGATCGCCCGCGCGCTCGGGCGGCATGAAGTCGGCGCGCATGCCTTCGGACTGCACCGTCCAACTCGCGCCGTCGTCGCGCGTGACCCAGGCGCCACCGCAGCTCAGGCCCACGAGCAGTTCGCCATTGCGCTGCGGATGCGGGCAGATCGAATGGATTCCGGGCACGTCGTAGCCGCCGCCGAACCATTCGGCGCGCTCGGGCCGCGACCAAAGCGGGTCGACGAGTCGCCAGGATCCGCCGCGATCGGCGGAGCGGAATAGGCCTCCGGGCAGCGTGCCGGCCCAGATCGTGCCGTCGTGCGCGGCGAGCGACCAGATCTGCACCAGTTTCCACGGCACCCCTTCGGCGCCTTCGGGCTGGGGCGGATAGACCGGCGTCGCAACTTCGCTCCAGTTCGCGCCAGCGTCGGTCGATGCGTGAACCTTGACACCGAAGTGCCCGAGGTTCAGCGCCGCGAGCATGAAGCCGTCGGGCTGCGGCGGCAGCAGCATGCTGACCGGCTCGCCAAGGAAGCTGACGCTCTCGGCCTGCCATGTGCCGGCGCGCTTGCGCATTTCGAACAGTCCTTTGCGGGTGGCGATCCAGGCACGGTCGTTCATCGAAGCTCTCCGGTCGAAGGAATTGAAAGACTGTCAGCCGCCCGATAGAGCCTGCAAGACATACACCCGGCTGTCGGGGCCCAAAGCGTCGGCAAGCGAAGCGCGATCACGCACGCGAGCGCCGTCAATGAAGACGACGACGTTGGCACGCAGATGCGACTGATCGTCGAGAACATAGCCACGCAGGCGCGGATTGATCTCGAAGGCTGCCGCCAGCGCCTCCCGCAGCGTGGCGGCGTGCGTCTGTACTTCGGGCGTGTCGGTGAAGCGCCGAAGTTGCGATGTGAAGGTCAAGCTGGCCACGGACGAATGATGCCCAAAACCGGCGTTGGCCGCATGACGGCGTCCGATCCGCACGCAAGCCCGGAAAACATCCGACAGTCAGTTTCATTTGGAATATACTTGGCTCGTTGTTTCACATGCAAATCAAGATGACTGCCCACACTGCCCCCGCCGCGCGCGAAGCAGCCGCGAAATACGTCCGAGCCCCGACAGCGCCCCAAGCCGACACACGCGGCGTTCTGACCAAGGCGCTGCTTCGTGCCGCGGGCCTGCTCGACATCCCACCTGCCGCGCTGGCGCGCGTCCTGGGCATCAGCGAGGCGAGCGTTTCGCGGCTTGCGAACGGCACCCGCAGCATCGCCCCCGACAGCAAGGAGGGCGAGCTTGCGCTGCTGCTGGTGCGCGTGTATCGCTCGCTCGACGCGCTGGTCGGCGGCGACAACGCGCAGCGCCGGGCCTGGATGCACGGCGCGAACCGGGCGCTCAATGGCACGCCGTCGGAGCTGATTCGCAGTGCCGAGGGCCTGGTCGCGGTCGCCTCCTACCTGGACGGCATGCGGGCTGCCGCGTGACACGGCGCGCGCCGATGCGCGCCGTTTGGTTCGACTCTGGCGTGCACCCGCGCGAATCGGCGTTGTGGCGTGGCGTCGAGGCGCAACATCTCGTCGCCACCATGAAGCTGGTGGACACCGCCGCAGAACAGCACCTTCTTGAAGACCTGCTCGAAACGAGCAAGCCGGCGTGGCCCGCCGATGGCGCCGGACAGCACTACCTGATCGCAACGCCGTTTCGCTATCGGCCGCAGCACGAGTCGCGCTTTCGTCCCGCCGGTTCACCAGGCCTGTGGTACGGCGCGGAGACGCTGGAGGTTGCCTGCGCCGAGGTCGCGTACTGGAAGTGGCGCTTCTTGTGCGACAGCGACGCGTTGCGCGACGAATCACTGCACACGCAGCACACCTTCTTCGAGGCGCGCGCAGCCGGCCCCTGCATCGACCTGACCGCGCCGCCGTGGGACGCCTCGGCCGCGGCGTGGACGCACCCGACGCGCTACGCCGATTGCCAGGCGCTTGCAGCCGCCGCTCGTGATCGCGACGTGGTGTGGATCCGCTACAGCTCGGCGCGCAGCAAGCCGGGCATGTGCGGCGTCGCGCTGACTCCGGCGGCCCTTTCGCTCAAGCCAGGGTTCGCGCAGCAGACATGGAGCTGCAAGACAACGCTCGCCAATGTCTACTTGCGCCACGCGCAGGAGTCGCACAGCTTCGAGACCGCAAGGTGGGCCTGAGCCTGTGAACAAATTCGACACACCCACTCTGCGGCGCCGTATTCACTCACTGCCTCTGGCACCACCGCACGTGCGATGAACCGCGGCATGCTTCAGGCGGCCCTCGCCTATGTGGCGTGGGGCCTGTTTCCGCTCTACTTTCGCGAGCTCGCCGGCGTCGGCGCGTTCGAGATCGTGCTGCACCGTGTGGCGTGGTCGGTTGCTTTCCTCGCACTGATCCTGCTTTGGCTGCGGCGCTGGCGGTGGCTCGCGGCACTTCGGTTCCAGCCGATGGTGCTCGCCATGTTCACGCTGAGTGCGCTGGTGCTCGCAGTCAACTGGCTGACCTACGTGTGGGCGGTATCGAACGGGCATGTGATCGACGCCAGCCTGGGCTACTTCATCAACCCGCTCGTCAGCGTTGCGCTCGGCTACTTCGTGCTGCACGAGAGACTACGGCGCTGGCAGTGGGCGGCCATCGCGCTTGCTGCGTCGGGCGTGCTGTGGCTCGCGGCGATGGGGCCGAATCTTCCATGGGTCGGCATCGTGATCGCCGTCTCGTTCGGCCTCTACGGCTTGATGCGAAAGATCGCCGCGCTCGGCGCGCTCGAAGGCCTGACGCTCGAGACACTGCTGCTCGCGCCGCCCGCGATCACGCTCCTTGCCTGGTGGTCCTGGAAAGGCAGCGGCGGCCTCGCGCACCACGACGCCGCGACACTCGTCTGGTTGATCGGCCTCGGGCCGATGACTTCGGTGCCGCTGCTGCTGTTTGCGGCCGGGGCGCGCCGCATCTCGCTTGCCACGCTCGGCCTGCTGCAGTACATCTCGCCGACGATTCAGCTGTTGCTCGGCCTGTGGGTCTTTGGCGAGCCGCTGACGGGCGAACGGTTGGTGGGCTTCACGTTGATCTGGGTCGCGCTCGCCGTCTTCAGCGTGGAGAGCTGGCGCCACGCGCGACGGCGCTGACGCCGTCGGGGCGCGAGCGCGCTACTTCAGGTCACCCGCCAGGCTTGCGAGCGTCGCCGCCTCGATCAGCGTGTGCGCCGGGTAGTTTGTGTGATCGCAGCCGAGCTTGACCTGCGCGCCGGCGCGCACCGCGGCGCGCGCAGCGGCCGGAAACTCGAAGCGCACGAAGTGCACCGCCGAGGTCTTCTCGTCGTTCTCGCGATCCATGTCTTCATCCGCGATTGCGTAGGCGCGCGCATGACCCTCGACCTCGACGAAAAGCCGATCCTCGACGCCGATCAGCCGCGCGAGTTCGCGCTTGCGCTCATGCGGGTCGGGGTACTCGATCAGCAGCGTCGCCTTCCAGTTGCTGCCTTCGGGGACGAGCACACCGTAGACGTCGATCTCGGCCTGGATGCCCTCCTCGTCGAAGATCTTCTCGACGTGCAGCATCTCCTGAATCTGGCGCCGGATCGTCTGCTCGTCCTCGAACTGCAGCGTCATGTGCTCGCCCAGACGCACCGTGCGCAAGCGGCGGTGCGCGATGAAGGCCGGCCGGCTGGTGGCGCGAATCTTCGCGTAGGCCTCGAGCGTCAGCAGGCTGTCGCGGGTCACGTTCATTGCTTGAACTCCTGTTGATTCATGGTGCACCGCGCACCGACTACGCGAGTCCGTACGCCTTGCGCACGAGGCTCAGCGGATGCGCGAGCGCCTTGGCCGTTGCGCCGTCTTCACGCATGCCCTGCGCGATGTGGTGGCCCGCCATTGGGCAGTCGCTGCTGATGACGTCAGGTTCGCCCTTCGCCATCGACTTGAAGACCGGACGGCCGATCTTCATCGCGATCGGATGCGTCGGCGTCTTCACGCCATAGGTACCGGCGTGGCCCGAGCAGCGCTCGACGGTGTTGAGCGTCACGTCCACGCTCTGGCCGATGAGCTTGAACATCTCCTCGGTCTTCTTGCCGATCTTCTGCACCCGGCCGTGACACGGGATGTGGTAGCTCACCTTGCCGAGCGCGGTCTTGAAGTCGGTCTTCAAGAGCCCGTCCTTCTGGCGCGCGATGAGGTATTCGAAGGGATCGAACATCGCCTCCATCACCGCCTGCGTGTCAGCGCAGTCGGGGAACATCAGCGGCAGCTCCTGCTTGTACATCAGCGTGCAGCTCGGCACCGCGGTCAGGATCGCGTAGCCCTCGCGCGCGTACTTGGCTAGCACCGGAATGTTGGCTTCCTTGTGCTTGGCGACCGAGTCGAGGTCGCCGAGCTCTAGCTTGGGCATGCCGCAGCAGCTCTCCTTCTCGACCAGCACGTAAGGGATGTCGTTGTGCGCCAGGACTTTCAGCAGGTCGTGGCCGATGCCGGGCTCGTTGTAGTTGACGTAACAGGTCGCGAAGATCGCCACCTTGCCAGGTGTGCGCTCGCCATTCGTGACGACCGTCGCGGCCGACTTCTCGGCACTCCAGCGCAGACGCTTCGTCGCGAGCTCCGGCATCCACGCGTCGGGATGCACACCGAGCGCGCCGTCCATCAACTTGCGTGCGGTGTGCGTCTTGTTGATCGCATTCACCGTCTGCACGACGACCGGGATGCCCGAGAGGCTGCCGTGCACGTCGGTCGAGGCGAGGAACTTCTCGCCCAGCTTGACGCCGCCCTTTTTGAACTTGATCGCCTTCGCGCGCAGCATCAGGTGCGGAAAGTCCACGTTCCACGGGTGCGGCGGCGTGTACGGGCACTTCGTCATGTAGCACAGGTCACACAGATAGCACTGGTCGACAACCGTCCAGTAGTCGTCCTTCTTGACGCCGTGCAGCTCGCCGTCGTCGGTCGCGTCGATGAGGTCGAACAGGTTCGGGAAGCTCTGGCACAGACTCACGCAACGCCGACAGCCGTGGCAGATGTCGAACACCCGCTCCATTTCCTTGAAGGCGGACGCCTCGTCGTAGAACTCGGCGCCGCGCCAGTCGATGGGATGCCGGGTCGGCGCCTCGAGATTGCCTTCGCGTGTCATGGCTTCATCCAATGGAAAACAAGGGGCCGCAGCCCCTTGTTCGATTCAGTCAACAAAGGTC
>JBDTSN010000135.1:0-6149 GCA_039931145.1 Burkholderiales bacterium
CACGAGAGCGCCGAACTCGAAGTGGTCGGCGAAGGCGGCTCGATGCCGACGCCGGCGATGCTGACCTGGGCCAAAGAACTGCAGGTCGGCGGCTGGTACATGCTCGACTACCGCAATCGCAACGACCAGGTGCAACTTGCGTGGCAGGGCTTGCGCAAGCAGTTGACGTTGTTCGTCTCGCCCCACGGCCGCGGCATCCTGTTCCAGCGCCATCGCCTCGCCGCCTTCCTGCAGGCCGGCCTGCTCGTGCCGGCTCAGGACGAGTCGCTGACGACGCGCGCAACGCGCAGCGCGCTTGCCAAGCTCGACGTGGATCCGCAGCGGTTGCTGAACTGAAGCGCGACGCCTGCGGTGCGCTCCGACGCGGGCATCGAGCCCGCATCAGAGTCTGATCGCTGCGCTGGTCGATCCCCAAGGCCACGCAGTGGCCCCTGCGGAGCTATGGGGCCCGTCGCCCTTCGCTCCGCGCTCTAATGAATGAGCCGGTCTTCCTCGTCGACAAAGAGTTCGTCGAGGATCAGCGCGTCGGGCTCTTCACCGAGGCTCCAGAAGACCATCAGGACGATGATCTTCAGGTCTTCGAGATCCACCGGCGCGCCGGGGATTGCCGTCGCGCGGTCGAGCACCATCTCGCGCATTGGCGGTGGCAGGACGCCGGCCGACTCGAGGAAGCTGACGAAGCCGATGCAGTGCTCGCCCAGATGTTCCTGCTCGGCAGGCGAATAGACGCGCATGCTGCGCTCCGCCTGCTGGCCGACGTGCGATTGGGCGGCGCTCGCCAAGCCGTCGAGCCAGCTCAGCGCCTCCTCGATCTCGTCGGATTCGAAGCCGACCGAGGTGAGCTTGCGAGCGAGCTGATCATGCTTGGGGCAGGCATCCGGCCGCCAGTAGTTTTCGTACAGGTAGACGAGTACGTCGAACATGGGTTCACTATACAGCAGCGGTCTGACCGGCGGGGGTGAACTTGCCCACACGCCGCCTGCGCTCAGGCACGGGCGATGCGTTGAAACCGCTGCCCCGGCAAACGAGCGATAAGGCCTTCGAGCTCGAGCTCGAGCAGCTTGGCATTGAGTCCGGCCGGCGTGATACCGGTGCGCGCGACGAGCGTGTCGAGCGTCACAGGGTCGTAGCCGAGTGCCTGCAGCAACGCGTCGGCAGGCTCCGCCGGGCCGGTCACAGGCTCCACGGTCGCGCGCGGCGTAAGCGACGGCCACAGATCCTCGAGGATGTCCTGCGCGCCATCAACGAGCTTGGCGCCCTGCTTGATCAAGGCATGGCAGCCACGCGATTGCGGCGCGTGGATCGAGCCGGGAATCACGTACACCTCGCGCCCGGCCTCGGCGGCGAGCCGCGCGGTGATGAGCGAACCTGACTGCAAAGTCGCCTCGACGACCAGCGTGGCGCGCGTTAGGCCCGCGATCAGGCGGTTGCGCTGCGGAAAGTGTTGCCCCAAGGGCGGCGCGCCAAGCGAGTACTCGCTCACGAGCAAACCTTCGTCAGCAATACGATGGGCGAGGGCGAGATGGCGCTTCGGGTAGACGCGGTCGAGCCCGGTGCCGACCACCGCAATCGTGCTGCCGGGCCCCTGCAACGCGCCCTCGTGCGCCGCGCCGTCGATGCCGAGCGCGAGGCCCGATACGATCGTCAGCCCCGCCTCGCTCAGATGGCGCGCGAAGTCGCGCGCGTTATCGAGGCCCTGACGCGTCGGATTGCGGCTACCAACGACGGCGAGCGAGTCGGCGGCGAGCAGTTCGACACGACCTTGCAGGTGGAGCATGAGCGGCGGGTCGGCCGTGTCGAGCAGTGATGCCGGGTAGAGCGCGTCGCCGAGCGTCACGATCTCGCGTCGCTGCCCTTCGTCAAGCCACGCGAGCGTGCGATCGACGAGCGCTTCAAAGCCGTCCGGCGGCGCATCGAGCGCTTCGGCCGCCCTGCTTCCCGCCGCGTCGCGCAGTTGCGCACTGCTTGCGTTGAGCACAGCCTGCGGAGAGCCGAAAGCCGCCAGCAGCCGACGAACCGATTCGCGCCCGAGCTGCGGCGATTGCAGCAGTCGCAACCAGGCGGAGAGTTCGTAGCGCTCGATCATCGCGAACGGGAGTATCGGGCGTAACCGACAGCGCCGTGATGCCGTTTTCACCGCCCGGGCTGCAAATCGGCGGCAGCGTCGAGCTCCCGCTTCGCGGCTCGCTGAAACCTGGCGCGCCCGCTTCAGGGCTGCGAGAAGCGAGCTCCGGGTTGGACCGGCTCAGTCGACGCGATGATCAGCGCGTAAGACATGCGATCGAAGACGCGGAACACGAACAGCATGCCATTGCGTTCATCGGGCAGCGTGATCTGCGCTTTGCTGAAGGCGTTCGACTTGGGCAGCACGCGGCCGCCGTGCCACAGCGCGAGCACATTGCCAAGTTGCATGCCATCAGCCGCACCCCGGCTGAGCGAGACAATCTGGCCCTTGCCCGCCGTCAGGCCTTCACCGTAGATCGAGACGATCTGACCCTCGATCGGCGATTGCGGCGCATGCGGCACGTAGTTGACAAACTGGCGCGGCGGAACCGGCGAGAGACGGTCGCCGGTGCCGATCTCGCGCCGTGCGCTGGTCACCATCAGCGTGGCCGGGATGACTTCAGTCTTGCCGCCGCCCAGATCGTGCGTTTCGCCCGGCCGCAGGTAGTCGGCCGTGCCCAGATAGACGGCCTCGTAGCCGAGCACCTCCCCGGTCGTCGGGTCCGCCAGCGGCTTCGGCTCGCGAAAGATTCGTTATTCGGTCTGCGGCCCGAGCGTGCCGCCTACCGCATAGGCCAGGTTGCCGCGCGAGAGCAGCACCTGGTCCTCGGTCGTGGCGACGATCGCCGGCGCATCTTCAAGTGCGTTCGTTTCGAAGATCACCGCCTCGTTCAGGAAGGGCTCGATCAGGTTCATGTTGACCGACGAGAGCGCGTCGCCGGCCGGGCCCGAGCGGACCTGTGGCGACAGCTTCACCACGTCTACGCTGCCGCCGACGGCGCGTCCCATGCGCAGCCGCGCACGGCCGTCGACTTTCTCGAGGAAGAGCATCTGCCCCGGGTAGATGAGGTGCGGGTTACGGATCTGCTCAAGATTCATTCCCCACAACTCGGGCCAGCGCCACGGCCGCTTCAGGTACAGGCCGGAGATATCCCACAGCGTGTCACCCTTCTTGACCGTGTATGTGTCCGGCGCGTTTGGCGCGAGTTCCGACAAGGGCACGCCGGCATGCGCCACCTCCTTCGCAGTGCTGCGCTGCTCGGGCGTGATCGGAAAGTTCGGCCCCGTCGCCGCCATCGCGGCTGCCACCGGAAGGCCGAGGGCTGCGCCGCAAAGGGCGGCCTTGAGCACGGTCGCGCGAGCAGGGAAGGCGAGGAGAAGGCTGCGGGTCATGGACTGATGTCTCCGGGCGCCCGCGCCAAATGCGCGCAACGCGATGGGGTTACCGGCGAACGCGCGTGCCGGCAGCGATTCTTCGGCGAAAATGCTCAATCACTTTAATAGATTTTGCTGCCAGGTCCTTGATATCGTAACGAAATCAAGCGGCCGGGCGTGTTGCCCCCGTGCAACCTGTCACGCCGCCCGGCCGGATGCCGCAAGCATCGTGACCAGCATCGGGCACGCGCCAGGCGGTCCGCTTTATCCATGGCCAAGCTCAATATTCTTCGCTACCCTGACCCGCGCCTGCACAAGATTGCGCGCCCCGTGGGCGCAGTCGACAAGCGGATCCGCACACTTGTCGACGACATGCTCGAGACCATGCTCGCCGCCGACGGCGTCGGCCTGGCGGCGACGCAGGTCGACGTCCACGAGCGCGTAATCGTGATCGACGTCTCGGAGGCGCGCGACGAGCCGCATGTGCTGATCAACCCCGAGATCATCGCGCGCAGCGAGGAAATGATGCTTGGTGACGAGGGCTGCCTGTCGGTGCCAGAGATCTACGACAAGGTGGCGCGCCACGCGCACGTGACGGTGCGCGCGCTCGATCGCGACGGCAAGCGGCGCGAATTCGAGGCCGAGGGCCTGCTCGCACGATGCGTGCAACACGAGATGGATCATCTGATCGGCAAGGTGTTCGTCGAATACCTGAGCCCGCTCAAGCGCAACCGCATCCGCACCCGCTTCCTAAAGCAGGCGCGCGACACCGTGCACAGCGCCTGAGCGCGGCGGGCGCGTCGCATGCGAATCGCCTTCGCCGGAACGCCCGAATTTGCGCGCGCCGCGCTCGCCCGGCTGCACGCCGCCGGGCACGAGATCGCCCTCGTGCTGACCCAGCCTGACCGGCCCGCGGGGCGTGGCATGAAACTGACGGCCTCGCCAGTCAAGCAGTTCGCGCTTGCCAACGGCTTGGAGCTCGTGCAGCCACGCGGCTTGCGTCTCGACGGAAAATTTGCCGACGATGCGGCTGCGGCGCATGCTGCGCTCGAACAAGCTAAGCCCGAGGCGATCGTCGTCGCCGCCTACGGCCTGATCCTGCCGTCCTGGGTACTCGAGCTGCCGCGCCTCGGCTGCCTGAACATCCACGCGTCGCTACTGCCGCGCTGGCGCGGCGCAGCGCCGATCCAGCGCGCGATCGAGGCTGGAGACGCGCAGACCGGCATCACGGTGATGCAGATGGACGCCGGGCTAGATACCGGCGACATGCTGCTTGCGCAGGCTATCGCGATCGGTGCCGACGACACTGCTGCGTCGCTTCACGACCGCCTTGCGACCCTCGGCGCGACGCTCATCGTCGAGGCGCTCGAACAGGCCACTCAGGGCGCATTGCAGCCGCAAGCGCAGCCCGGGATCGGCGCCACGTACGCGCCCAAGATCGACAAGCGCGAGGCGGCAATCGACTGGACGCTGCCCGCAAGCGTGCTCGAGCGCCGGCTACGGGCATTCGATCCATTCCCCGGCGCGAGCAGCGCGCTGAAGGGTGAATCGATCAAGTTCTGGCGCGCGCACATCATTGAAGGCAGTGGCATCCCGGGCGAGATCCTCGCCACGACGGACGCCGGTATCGTCGTCGCCTGCGGCGAGGGTGCGCTCAGCGTCGTCGAATTGCAGCAACCCGGCGGCCGGCGGGTGTCAGCAGCGCAGTTCCATGCTGCGCATCGACTCGCGCCCGGCATGCGCTTTGGCGCCGCACATTGACAGATTGAACTTGCTCGCGCCGGCACCATCTATGGCGCTGTGCCGCAGGGTGCACATCTCAATTCCAAAGGGGACCGTTCGATGTTCAACATGCTGAAAACCGCCGTGCTGATGGCGGCCATCACCGCGCTGTTCATGGCGATCGGCTCGCTGCTCGGCGGTCAGCAGGGAATGATGATTGCGCTCGTTGTTGCGCTCGGCATGAATTTTTTCAGCTACTGGTTCTCGGACAAGCTGGTGCTCAAGATGTACAAGGCGCAGGAGGTCAACGAGACTTCGGCACCGCAGTTTTATGGCATGGTGCGTGACTTGGCGCAGCGTGCGGAGTTGCCGATGCCCAAGGTCTACTTGATCGAGGAAGACGCACCCAACGCCTTCGCCACTGGGCGCAACCCCCAGCACGCCGCGGTCGCCGCGACGACCGGCATCCTGCGCGTGCTCAGCGAGCGCGAGTTGCGTGGTGTGATGGCGCACGAACTGACACATGTGAAGCACCGCGACATCCTGATCTCGACCATCAGCGCGACGATGGCCGGTGCGATCTCGATGCTCGCCAATTTCGCGATGTTCTTCGGTGGCCGCAATGGCGAGAACCGCCCGAATCCGATCGTCGGCCTGCTCGTGATGATCCTCGCGCCGCTCGCGGCGGGCCTGATCCAGATGGCGATCAGCCGCGCACGCGAGTTCGAGGCCGATCGCGGCGGCGCCGAGATCTCGGGTGATCCGCGAGCGCTCGCGAGCGCACTCCAGAAAATCCAGGGCTACGCGCAGGGCACACGACTGGAGACGGCTGAGCGCCACCCCGAGACGGCGCAGATGATGATCATGAACCCGCTTTCCGGCGGCGGGCTGCGCGGCCTGTTCTCAACCCACCCTTCAACCGAGGAGCGCGTCGAACGGCTGCTCGCAATGGCGAGCGGCGCGCCGGCCTGAGAATCGGGAGGCGGCGGGGCAAGCAATGGCCCTGCGACGCAATTCGAGGTTCAGCCGGCACCGGCTGCGGCCGATAA